>JBGPNG010000044.1:0-8251 GCA_041487395.1 Dongiaceae bacterium | reverse complement strand
CCTGGCTGATGCCCATGGCTACCTTGGGATCATCCACGGCTTGGCCGGAGACTATGACGAGTGTCTCAAATCCATCGAGCGAGCTTGCCGCTTGAGCCCCTATGATAGCGGCAGGGCCATGTGGTTGACTGGGAAGGCCATCGGCGCGTTTGTCGCCGGTCGATATGACGATGTGATCGCGACGGCGAGTGAGCTGATGCGCGAGTATCCGGCCTACGCTACGGCCTATCGGCAACGCGCTGCGGCTTTGGCGGTGTTGGGCCGAATGGAAGAGGCGTGCGCCGATATGGCGACGCTCCTGCGGCTGCTTCCTGGTCTCACTATTTCCCAAGTTCGTATCCGCGTCCCGGTCAAGGAACCCGAAGCAATGGAGCGCTGGCTCGATGCCCTACGCAAGGCGGGGCTGCCGGAATAGCAACCGATTGCTTGGGTATCGTGCTTTCAGTGCAGGTCCGGTCCTGGCACGTTGCGGACGCTTCCGGGCTCAAGGCGGCGCGTCTGAGTCTGACCCAAAGCGGCCATCAGGAATCCCTTCAGCAGAGGGCAACTCCGAGCGGTGAGGCGCAACCCGTGGGGCATCACGATCCGGGTGGAATCTGGCCAAGCACGCGGAAGCCCGTGGCGCTCTTCGGGTCGGGCTCGACCACCACGATGCCACCCTGGCCGGGATCGATGCGCGTCAAGAGATTGATGTTCGATCCGTGGGTGACGACGACCAAGGCGCCCGGGCCCTTCCATGCGGCGATCACTGCAGCCGCACCAGCGGTCAATTCGCCGGCGTGAGGGCGGTTGAACTCGGCGTAGGCGTAGTCGAAGGTCGTTTCCACTTCGACCGGGCCGACATTCATCAGCCTCGCGGTGTCACGGGCGCGGCACCAGCGCGAAGTCAGAACCTTGCCGACCGCAATCTTCTCCGCGCGGAAACGTCCGCCGAGTGCACTTGCCTCGGCGCGACCCTGTTCGCTGAGATTCCGCTGGGTGGCGCAGACGCCGAGTACAAATCCCGGTGGATCGCCGGCCCCACCCGGCGCGTCGGTGTGGCGTACGAGCGCAACGCGACCGCCTTCGCGCAGGGCCGCCCATAACGACGCCGGATCGTCGGCAAGCGCAGCCGACGCAGTGCTAAGCAGTGCCAGCAACATCCAGAACAAGCGCATGGCGACAAGCGATCCTTTTTGAGATGCGTGGCTTCAGGCCGCTCGCCGACGACCTTTCTTAGCCCACGCGCGATCGAGCGCGGCGAGGTGCGCGTCCACGTCGATTGCCGCAACCGAGGCGACTTCGACTTTTTTATCCTCGGAAAAACCGGAAGGATCGGCCACGCGGCGCTCGCCGAGCACCCGGTCGCGTTCATGCAGGAGCCAAGGGAGCGTGGGGTGCAAGAGGCGCAGCAACGCGCCGAGCCAGCGGCTGGTAAGACGGAAGCGATCGTCGGTGTGGACTTCAAATTGATCAACCAGCGGAAGCACGTCCCCTGCCTCGTACATCGCTTCCCCGGTCACCCAGCGGTTGGTGGCAAAGAGGCGCGTAGGCACACCGCTCAAGTCAATTGAGACCGCGGCAAGATGCACGAGGCCGCCTTGATTGGTAGCGTCTTTGGGAAGCGCGAGCGCTCTGGCGCCCTTGCGCACTCGCTCCCGGAAGACGAAACAATGAAAGTGGCCGTGTTCTTCCCACAGGCGCGCCCCGGACGGGTCATGGGCATGATAAAACCAGGCATAGCCGGTATCGGCATCCTTGACGCCGCCTAGCGGGTAAACCGACCAACGGGTGAACGCGTCGGAACTGGCGGCAACAAGGTCGCGGACCGGATGATCCCCGTTGCGAGCACATTCCTCCAGAAGATCGAGAAGCTCGCCAGCGGCATCCTGTAGTTTCGCGAGTCGCCGGAGCGGGAGTGCCGACAAATCCTCGAACGGCGGCGGGATGATCGGCTCGAACTCCGGCGCAGCCTTCGATCGGCGTTTTCGCGCGGATGGGACGCCGAACCGGCTTCTGCGGCCGCTCGCTGGCGCACGCAACTTGGCTCTTCGTGCCGGCACCGCAACCTCTTCAGCCCTATGTATATTCGCTGGCCCGCGGACTGCCTTCAGGCCACAAGCCATACCTCAAGCTGTACCAAGGGGCTTATCACTCGCCGACGACGATGCCCTTCTGAACGATGATCACCTTGCCATCAGAGGTCTTCCACTGGCCGTCAGCCGCCAAAGTCTTAGCGCCGTCTTTGCCAATCAAGAAAAGTTTGTTTCCGACCACCGAAAAGTCTGCCGGCAGAAAGCCATTGCACTGAACGGCGGTTTTGCCCGCGTTGCAAAGAACCTCGGTTGTGCCTTGCTTTGTACCGGCCTCTTGCGCCAAGGCCGAGTCAATCGGCGCCGCCACGGCGGCGACCAGTCCGCCGGCGACCATCATCATGGCGGCGGCGCTCTTGCGATGTTTGCGATCGGGCATGTCGTTTCTCCTGTCGGTCTTGAGCCGTCTCGGCTGAACCAGAGGAAACATCATTTCTGCTCGCCGATCACGGCCCGCAGTTCATTTAACAAGAATATCACGGCCCGTCGAGGGTCGCTACTGGAGCCATCCAATACCGTCCGCGCCGGCAGCCAACATGCTGCCCTTGACCTCGCCGGGCTCCGCTACCGAAAGGCTTGCCCGGCCGGGCGTCGTCTCGAGGGAGATGTTCGACTAACTTAACAACTGGACCAAAGAACGACGGCCGGGTCAGGTACCTGAAGAGGGGGCAGGATCACTGTTGCCCCGCAAGCCACGCCACGGGGCAGCCGTTCACATCCTCGAGGGCGACACCGAGCCTTGCTGCAACGCTTGGCGCGATATCTTCCAATAGGATTTCAGGCGCCGGGGTGGCCGCAGGAATGCCGGGACCGGCCGCAACTAAGAGACCGCCGGGTCGGTGATCGCCTGTGCGCCAATTGACGTAGGGCGCATGCACCAGTCCTGTCTTGGCCGACCACACGGTCTCGATCGGCGCAGCCCGCTCCCAGTCGATGAACAGGTCAGGCATGGTATCGGTGTCGCAGCGCCGATACCAACGATCGGTGCGTTCGACGCCGCGGACGACGGGGCCGCCGCTGTCGAGATTGACTAGCTGGCAGAGATCCTCGGTCAGGCGGGCGCTGACCTCGTCGACTTCCTGGCGCGGGACGCAGCCATGCGGTTCCCGGCCCACCAGATTCAAGCGCACGCCGCCATAGACGTAGTTGTTGGGTTCGAGAAAGAACCGCTGACGAGCCCGCTCGGCGGGCCTTGCGAACTCACGGCAGGGCTTGAGCGGCTGGTTTGCGAGCTGGCGGCGAGCCTCCGCCAGCGTAAGCGGACCTGCGCCACGACCGGCTTTCCCGGAAAGTCTCCGCATGATTCGATCCAGCATATCGCCAGGCCACCTGCCGGAGCGCCCGGCACGGTCGGCCAAGTCGATACGCCGCAGGACCTCGTCGAGCAGGTGGGTCCCGTCATGATGGGCCGCCATGCCATGGCTTAAGAGCACCAATACCGTGGTGCGAACGTCGACCAGCGACAGGAGCTCGCCGAGCGCGTTGTCGAGCCTCTCGTAAACCTGCTGGAGCGGGTCGCCGCCGAGAGCCGCCGCCATCGCAGCGTCAAATCGCGGGTGGCCTGGATCGTGAAGATGCCATTGCTGGTGGCCGACGGCATGACTCTCGCCGAAAACGGTGAGGAATAGATCCCATTCACCCTCGGCAAGGAGCGATGCCGAGAGGCGGCGCTTGGCCTCGAGGCCACGAAGGAGATCCTCGAACAGCCGCCGCTCCTCTTCGCGTGTCCGCCGCCGGCCGGCACGGTGCGCGTAGTCGTCTGGTGCGAATTCGCGTGCGGCATAGGCGTCGATGCCGAATACAGGATGGAGCCCGACGAGCTTCTCGATCCGCGCCGCCTCGGCCGGGGGCCATGTATGGAATCCGAAGTGGCGGTCATGGCAGCCCCACTCAACCACCTGCAGCCCTTGAGCGGAGCCTTGGGCGCGCACGTGCGGAACGTCTGTCACCGCGATCCTGCGGCCGGCTTCGCTCAACCTCTGCCAGAAGGTCGCCCCGACGGCTCGCGTCGGCGTCGTCAGCCGGCGCCGATAGCTCGCGATCTCGATCTCATCCCAGCAGTGGAACCCGTGTCGATCCGGGCTTAGGCCGGTCGCGAAGGTCATCCAGAGCGCGCCGACGAAGAGGCCGAACGGGTTACGCACCGGGCATCTGACTCCGCTGCGCAGAAGCTGCGCGAGCGCGGGCATTCGCCCCCGGGCCGCGAGGTCGAGGGCAATCGCGGGGTCGCAGGCATCGAGGCCGACGAAGAGGATCGGGCCGCGCTCCCTCATCTGCGATTCTTAGCCCGGACGGCCGCCATGTCGGAATGGAAAGTCGATCCCCCCGACAGCCGGTTGGGAGCGTCGGTGGTGTAGAAGCAGGCGATGGCCGGCAGGGCAAACGGCTCGCTACGGCGGGTCAGCCGCAAGAACAGGTCCCAGTCGCCCATTTCGCGCAGCGATTCGTCGAACCTCGCCTCGGGCAAACCGGCGCGATGAGCGATGCAGCCCATGTCGGCGACGTTGCGCTTCGCCGCGGCGCGGTAGTCGTAGCCATGAAAGTAGAGCTGCGGCAGCTGTCCGCGGCCGTGGCCGGCGAGCCGGGCCTTGTCGTCGACGATAAAGGCGCCGTAGAGCACCTGGGTCGCCGGATGCTGCTCGAACGCCCAGACCACGGCCTTCAGCCATCCGGGATGCATGACGTTATCGTCGTCGAGATAGGCGACCAGCCTACCGCGCGCCTGGGCGAGTGCTACGTTGCGGGCTGCGCAGACGCCGGCACCGTTGCCGCGGAAGCTTCTCATCCGCTGGTCGGCGATGCCGGCGAGCAGGACCGCCGTGCCGTCGGTGCTGCCGTCGTTGACGACCAGCAGCTCCCAGTTGGCGTAGGTCTGCCCGGTCACGGAGGCAATGGCGCGCGGCAGTAGGCCGCACCGGTCACGGGTCGGCAGAACGACCGAGACGAGAGGCCTCTCGCCGAGCGAAGCTTGCTCGATCCAATCCATGACGCTGCGCACTTGCAGCTGCCGCCCCTGCTCGTCGATGCGGCGCTTTAGGGCGCGTAGGGATTTGCGGTTCCGCCGAATATCGACGGCCGCCGCATAGGCCCACTGGCGCAACCCGGGCAGGGATGCGCCGAGGCGGCTCATTTGCTGCAGCAGCCAGAGGCGAAGCTTCAAGCCGACGATCTCCCCGGAACCACTAGTTGGGCCAAGCGAGGACTGCGTGCCGACCACAGAGGTTGGATCGCCCATGTCCAAGCGCGGCGCAATTGCGCTCGTTCATTGAACCATCGGCAGCCCCATCTCCCAAGACGTTTCCTGTGCCGCGCCGTAGCCCCGGGGGCCCCGCCCGTCACCCCGTACCTGCTTCGCTGCCGCTGCAACGCGGGACGCCGGCTCGGAGGTCAGCCTTGCTTGCACTGCGCATTCAGGATTAGGTCAAACTGACCCACTACCGGTCAGTGCCGTTCCAGAATCAGTCGGTCTCAACTTGCGCGAATGTCGGCTTGTGTCATCGTTAAGGTGGTCATTTTGCAACGGTATAAGGACCGCTCTGGGTCGCGGGCCTACCTTGCCGAACGGCGAGGCAACAGTCCGCTTTTGGCACATCTCGGAAGCGCCGCCTGCTGCGAATGACAGCTGCTTACTGATCTAAAGCGGACTCTGGCAAGCCGCCCCAGAGCGTGTTTATGAGGTCACGCCATAGATGGCGCCGCAGACCCCGACCGCGGTTTGCTCGGCTTGGCCTGTAGAATGCCACTCGATCGCGCTGTGGTGAGTCTGGGTTCACAAGGGGAAGTTTTGGCTACCTCAACCAGCGGGCGACCCTCAAACGCGAATCCTGAGTCAAATGGCAGGCTTATGTGTGAGGCATAGGCAGCGCGACTATAATCAGCGATGGCAAAATGATAGGGTTCGCGCCGGTCCTTGGTCATCTGGGGGGTGTCGGATTGATGCCATTCGATCCGACCAACGTACACGACAGGGGAGAAGATCATGGAACGCATCACCGTCTGTTCCTGCGGTCAGCTTTCGGTCACGATAACCGGCAAGCCCGGCTTTGTCTGTGCCTGCAGCTGTTTCGAGTGCCAGAAGCGGACTGGCAGCGTATTCGGCATGTCGTCCTATTGGCCGAAGTCCTCGGTGGTGTCGATCACCGGCGAGAAGAGGCTCTATCGGCGCAGTTCATGGGTTGGCCGCCGGATTGACAATTATTTCTGCCCGACCTGCGGCAGCTGTGTGTACTGGTATGCCGAGTGGAACCCCGACTCAATCGGCATTTCGGTCGGCAATTTTGCCGATCCCAATTTCGAGCCGCCAACCCAGGCGGTGTGGTGCGAGAACAAACACCCATGGGTGAAGTTCCCGGACGAGTGCGAGCAGCTGGGGGGAGATGAATAACCGCTTCTGGAAGGTCAGGCTCGGGCAGGCTGCGCGGTCGAAACGATTCTCCAAGGCGCTGCGGAGGCTCTGGCCGCACCCCAGACGCCGGAATACTCCAACCTCCGCTTCGCCTGCGCCTCGAAGCCCCGTTCGAGCGTGCTGTCCGGCTGCGCGCCGCCGGTCGCAGTGTCCGTTCACCGACCGACAGCGCTGACTTCCGACAGACTCGGCGAACTCCTGAGTTTGACCCATTCCGGAAGTCCGGTCGAATAGACTCTTCAGCGAGGCGTCAATACAATCTCAAACAGTCCTCTAAAGGCGATCGCATCGCATGGCCGCCGAACGCACCCAACGCCGCCTTGCGGCCATCTTGGCAGCCGATGTGGTCGGCTACAGCCGGCTCATGGAGCAGGACGAGGCGGGCACGCTGGCTTTGCTTAAGGCCCGGCGCAGGGAGGTCCTCCAACCGCTGGTCGCTAAGCATCACGGCCGCATCGTCAAGCTGATGGGTGACGGGGTCCTGGTGGACTTCGGCAGCGCGGTGAATGCCGTCTCCTGCGCGGTCGAGCTGCAAGGGGCGATGGAGGTCGCCAGCGCTGATCTGCCTGAAGATCGGCGGATCGTGCTGCGTATCGGGATCAATCTAGGCGACGTGATATTGGAAGGCAGCGACCTCTATGGCGACGGCGTGAATCTTGCCGCGCGGCTGGAAGCGATGGCCGAGCCGGGCGGCATCTGCATCTCCGGCAGCATCCATGACCAGGTCAAGGGCAAGCTAAGCGTGGCCTTCGAAGACATCGGCCGCCAACCCGTCAAAAACATCGCCGAGCCGGTGCAGGTCTATCGCATACGCCGGGCCTCGCCGGACGGACGCAAAGATCATCGGCCGATAGAGGAAGCATTGCCGCTGCCGGCGAAGCCGTCGGTCGCCGTGCTGCCATTCACGAATATGAGCGGCGATCCCGAGCAGCAGTATTTCATCGACGGTATCACCGAAGACATCATCACCGAGCTCTCGCGGTTCCGTCAGCTGTTCGTCATCGCACGAAACTCGTCGTTTCAGTACCGGGGGAAGGATGTCGACGTGAAGCGGCTCGGCCGCGAGCTCGGCGTGCGATATGTGCTCGAAGGCAGCATCCGCAGGGCCGCCACGCGGATTCGCATCACCGCGCAGCTGATCGATGCCGGGACGGGGAACCATCTCTGGGCCGAGCACTACGATCGCGACATCGGCCAGCTGTTCGAGGTGCAGGACGAGGTCGCTCGCACCATCGTAGCGACCTTGGCTGGACGACTGGAGGACGCTGAAGTCAGGGGTTCGGCACGCAAGCGAACCGACAACCTGCCGGCCTACGAATGCTTGCTGCGCGGCATCGAGCACATTCGCGGCTATGCCGCCGACGACAATCGGCTGGCCCGAGAGCTGTTCGAGCGCGCCATATCACTCGATGGGCGCTTCGCACTGGCCCATGCCTATCTGGCCTTGGCGCTACTGTGCGAACATGGTTATGGCGATGCGCCGGATCCGATCAAGGATAAAGCGCTCTCGGCCGCGCTCACGGGGCTTCGGCTGGATCCGAACGAAGGCCGTTGCCACCAGTTTCTGGCTCAAGTGTATCGCTATCGAGGCGAATTCGACTCGGCGCTGTCCCATTTCGAGCGCAGCGCCGCCCTCAATCCCAATGACGCGAACGGGCTTGCCATGATGGGCTCAACCCGGACCGCTCTTGGCCGCGCCGAAGAGGGCAACGGGTTGATTCGAAATGCCATGCGCCTCAACCCGTTTCATCCGGAATGGTATTGGAGTGGTCTG
>JBGPNG010000043.1:0-8383 GCA_041487395.1 Dongiaceae bacterium | reverse complement strand
GAGACGGGGGTGGACGGGTCGATCTTGGCCAGAGGCCGGAGAAGGTCGACAGCGGTCCGCAAACCGCCCAGCGCATCGACCAGGCCGTGTTCCTTGGCGGCTATCCCGCTCCAGACCTGGCCCTTGGCTACCGCCCGGACCGCTTCCTTGGTCATGTGGCGGCCCGCGGCCACCTTGTCGAGGAAGTCGCTATAGATGCGGTCGAGTTCGACCTCGAGGATCGCCCATTGGGCGGGCGTATAATCGATTGTCGGGCTGTCGATCAGGGCATTGGCCCCGCTACTGACCCCGTCGACGGTGACGCCGATCTTGCTCAGCAGATCCTTGACGATGAATTTGCCGCCGAATACGCCGATCGAACCGGTGATAGTCGCGGGCTCGGCGACGATGGCCGCCGCGGGGGCCGCGACGAAATATCCGCCGGAGGCCGCCGTCCCCGCCATCGAAACGACGAGCGGCTTGCCGCGATCCTTGGCGCGCTGCACTTCGCGCCAGATTGCGTCGGCCGCCACATAGGATCCGCCAGGGCTGTCGATCCTGAGAATGATGCCGGCAATGGCCGAATCGTCGACCGCCTTGTGGATGGCATTGGCAAGCGCCTTAGATCCCATGGCGACCTGCCCGACCAAGGGGTTGCTGTCGCCGCTGCCGAGGACCACCTCGCCCAGGCCATAGATCACCGCGATCCGTGCAGCCCTGCTCGGCGGATCGGGCAAAGCCGCGATATAGTCGGCAAGCGTGAAGGTCTTCGCACCCGATCCAGCAAGCTTGAGTGCCGCGGTCTCCGCCTGGTCCCAATATCCGGGCGTATCGATCAGATTGGCCGCTTTCGCCGCTGCAGCACCATACGGCCCGCGATCGATCAGTTGCCGCGCCAGATTTGCTTCGATATGCCGGCCCTTGGCGATGGCATCGGCCAGCTGCACCGTCCAGGAATCCACGAGAGCCTGCATGTTGGCGCGCTGAGGTGCCGGCATCGAATTGTCGGTCAGGCTGTTGACGGCACCCTTGAACTCCTCGCGGCGATCCATCCGGGTGACGATGCCAAGCTTGTCGAGAACGCTGCGGAAAAAGGGCGCCTGCAGGGAGGCGCCGACCAATTGCAGATCGCCGGAGGGTTGCAGCCAGATCTCGTTCGCCGACGTGGCCAACAGATAGTGACTGCCGGCGCTGCCCCCCTCGCCGAAGCTCTCGGCGAAGGCAATCGCGGCTTTGCCCGAGCGCCGGAAATCGGCAACCGCATCACCCAGCTCCTGGGCATGGGCCAGATCGAGATCGCCGCTGCCCAGATGCAGTAGCAGGACTTTGATCCGGGCGTCGGTGGCCGCCGCCTCGATGGCCCGCACGGCGTCGCGCATCGTGACCGTCTTGCCGAGACCGGCAAAGGCGAAGGGGCTCGTGGAGGAAGCCTCGGTAAGACCGTCGGAAAGATCGAAGGTCAAAACGGCACTCGCGGGTGGCATCGCGGCGGTAAAGGCCGGCAAGTGGCGCCATGCAACAACGATGGCCACGGCGCCCACGATCACGAAGGCGCCCACGAGGGCAAATATGACCAAAATCGCCTTGGCGAAGAACTTTACGACCCGCATGCCGGTCTATGATAGCCGCGCGGCATCCCAGGAGAGAAGCGAGATATGTCGGCCAAACGAGCTACCCGGGCCACGCCAATCGGCGCCCGGGAGATCGAACTTGAGATCGTGAGCCTCGGGCGACGGGGCGACGGCATCGGTTATATGGCGCGGGAGACTGTTTTCGTTCCCTATGCGGCGCCGGGGGACCGCTTGCGCATTCGCCTGGAGGGTGAGAGGGATGGAGGCCGCCGAGGCCGGATTGCCGCCCGTGAGCAATTCAGAACGCGCTATCGTATCACCGGCCCGCGAAAGACCCACGAGATGATAACGGCTTACAGGCGCAGGATATCGTGCGTCTGAGATGCTCATCCGGATGACGTGATACCCATCGGCCGATCCGCCTGACCCCCATCGCGATCCGGTCCGGCTGTTGAGCCGCCAGCAGTTCAGCCGCACTGCCCCCGGTGGCGCAAAAGATGATCGGCCAAGACGATCGCCAGCATGGCCTCGCCCACGGGCACGGCGCGAATGCCGACGCAGGGGTCGTGGCGGCCCTTGGTGGATATTTCCGCTGCTTCGCCCTCGACGGTCACGGTTTCGCGGGCGATGGTGATGGAACTTGTCGGCTTGACGGCGAAGCGGACGATGATGTCTTGCCCGGTTGAGATGCCGCCGAGGATTCCGCCGGCATTGTTCGATTTGAACGCGACCTTGCCGTCCTTCATATGCATCTCGTCGCCGTTCGTCTCGCCCGCCAGTGCTGCGGCGGCGAAGCCGGCGCCGATTTCCACGCCCTTGACCGCATTGATGCTCATCATGGCGGCGGCGAGATCGCTATCGAGCTTCCCGTAGATCGGTGCGCCCAGGCCGCCAGGCATGCCGCGGGCGACCACTTCGACGATCGCGCCGGCCGAGGACCCGGCCTTGCGCAGGCCGTCGAGAAGCTTGCTCCAGCGTTCGGCTGCCGCTGCATCGGGCGAGAAAAAGGGGTTGCGCTCGATCTCGGCCCAATCCCACCGCCCGCGATCGATCGGCTCGCTGCCGATCTGTACGAGGGCGCCCTGAATATCGGCTGACCGGCCGGTCACATGCTCGATCACCTTGCGGGCGACCGCACCGGCGGCAACTCGGCTCGCAGTTTCGCGGGCCGAGGACCTTCCGCCACCCCGGTGGTCGCGAATGCCGTATTTCGCCCAGTAAGTGTAATCGGCATGGCCGGGGCGGAACTTGTTCCTATTTTCGCTATAGTCCTTCGCGCGCTGGTCCTCGTTCTCGATCAGCAGGCTGATAGGCGTGCCGGTCGTCCGCCCCTCGAACGTTCCGGAGAGGATGCGGACTTGATCGCTTTCGCGGCGCTGGGTAACGAAGCGCGACTGGCCTGGCCGCCGGCGATCGAGCCACGGCTGGATATCGGCTTCCGAGAGGGTGATCCGCGGCGGAGTGCCGTCGACGACGCAGCCGATGGCCGGCCCGTGGCTTTCGCCCCAGGTGGTGAAGCGAAACAGGCGGCCGAAGCTGTTGTGCGACACGCTTCAGCCTTTGGGGTCGAAATTCTGCAGCATCGCCCTGACCTCCGGCACCGCGTCTGTGCGCAGCATGCCCACGACATGATAGCCGCTGTCGACGTGATGCACTTCGCCGGTGACCCCCTGGGACAGGTCGCTCAGTAGATAGACGCCGGCATTGCCGATCTGCTCGATCGACACGTTGCGTTTCAGGGGGGAGTTGAGCTCGTTCCAGCGCAGGATATGGCGGAAATCGCCGATGCCCATGGCAGCCAGCGTCTTGATCGGCCCGGCGGAAATGGCGTTGACGCGAATTCCTTTGCTGCCGAGGTCGGCGGCCAGATAGCGCACGCTTGCCTCGAGCGCGGCCTTGGCGACGCCCATGACGTTGTAATGAGGCATCACGCGCTCGGCCCCGTAATAGGTGAGGGTAAGCAGGCTGCCGCCGTTTGCCATCAGCTTCACCGCCCGCTGGCTGACGGCGGTGAAGGAATAGCAGGAGATGTCCATGGTCATGGTGAAGTTCTGGCGTGTCGTATCGACGTAGAGGCCCTTGAGTTCCTCCTTGTCGGAGAAGGCGATGGCATGAACGACGAAGTCGAGCCCGCCCCAATCCTTGGCAAGTGCGGCGAACACGCTGTCCAGGCTTGCCTCGTCGCCGACATCGCACGGCAGTAGATGCGTCGCCCCCACCGAATCTGCCAGCGGTTTGACCCGTTTCAACAGAGGCTCGCTTTGATAGGTGAAAGCCAGGGTCGCCCCTTGTGCGGCCACCGCATTGGCAATGCCCCAGGCAATCGAGCGGTCGTTGGCTACGCCCATGACCAGCCCGCGCTTGCCGGCCATAAGCCCGCTTCGCTCGCTCATGAAACCCCGCTAAACCTCGAAAATGTCAAATCAAAGAGTGCCGGGGCATCCTACAGAAATGAAACATTTGGTCAACGCGCGAGCCATGGGATCGCGGCGTCAACCCCGATAGGACCGGCTTATTTCAGTTTCCCGGCGATCATGTCCTGGACCTCGGCCGGGCAGGCTTTGATCGCCTGGGTCAGGTCGTTGAGCGCCTTGCGCAAGGCATAGACTTGATCCAGCAGCTGGAGGACGATCGCCATGGCCTCGTCGCCCACCTCGAAATCCTGTCTCAATTCGGCGATGAGTCGGGCCCGCGCCATGTCGGCCTCGTCGAACAAGGCTTCGCCGTCATTGAGCGTGGGCCTGATCCAGCGTTGCTCGATCCACGCACGAAGCACGTGGCTCTCGATGGACAGTTCGGCTTCCACTTCGGTCAATTGCAGCATTATGGGGTCCCTGCTTTGCGGCGGACGTCATAGGGATGGGTTTTGCCCCAGCTTTCGATGAAATCGCTGAGCTCCTTGTCGATCGCATCCGGCAGCATCACCTTCAGTTTCACCAGTTGGTCGCCCCGTTTCTTGGTCGATTGATTGACGATGCCTTTGCCCTTTAGGCGCATCACGGTGCCGGTATTGACCCCGCGCGGTATCTTGATTGCGACCTTGCCGTCGACGGTCGGCAAATCGACCGTGGCGCCAAGCACCGCCTCCTGCAGCGTGATCGGCAGTTCGATCTGGACGTCGTCGCCCTCGCGCTTGAACAGCGGGTGCGGCCTGATGCGGATTTCGATGAAAGCATCGCCCGCCACGGCACCGCCCTGGCCCGCCTGTCCCTGGCCCTTCAGCCGCAAGGTCTGGCCATCCTCGGTTCCGGGCGGGATGTTGAATTCGATGGTCTTGCCGTCCGAAAGCGTAAGCCGGCGTTTGGCCCCCGCAGCCGCCTCGATGAAATCGGTCTCCGCGGCATAGGAGACGTCGGCACCGCGAACGCGCAGGCCCTGGCCACGGCCGCGGAAGAGATCGGCGAAAAGCTCATCCTCGAAAGCGCCCTCCTCGCCATCGAACCCGCGATACCGGGCACCCCAATTCCCTTCGGCATAGTTCTTGTAATAGGATCGCCGGGGTTTCTCGGCCCCCGCCGCGTCTATCTCGCCGCGATCGAAGCGAGCGCGTTTTTGCGCATCGCTCAGCAGATCATATGCACCAGCCACTTCCTTGAAGGACTGCTCGACCTTCTGATTGCCGGGATTGAGATCGGGATGCAGCTTCTTCGCCAGCTTGCGATAGGCCTGCTTGATTTCCTCGGCGCTGGCGCCACGGGGCACGCCCAGGACTTCATAAGGATCGCGCATATCTCTATCTTGTTTCCCAAGAAGGCTGCCCGCCGGACGCCGCCGGATCGACGACCCCGCTGGGTGTGAATTTTCCAGGACGCATGAAGAAAATCTTCTTCGAAACCCTATGATTCTCCTAGCACCGAGCCGATCGGAGAGTGTAGCCGATTGTGCCGACCAGCACTATCGATCTGGCAGGCCATGAGATGGGTGCGCTAACATGGGCCGTCAATCCACGATATCCCCGCCGAAGGTCATGTCGATCCACGAGTACGCCGAGCCCTACCGTCTTTTTGACACTTGGTTCAAGGAAGCCGAGGCCAAGGAGCCGAATGACGCCAACGCGATGAGCCTCGCCACCGTGGGCATCGAGGGCATGCCCTCGCTGCGAATGGTGCTGCTGAAGGGGGTGGATGAGCGCGGGTTCGTGTTTTTCACCAATTATGAAAGCCGAAAGGGCCAGCAGCTCCTGGACCGCCCCAAGGCTGCGCTGTGCTTTCACTGGAAGTCGCTTCGCCGCAGCGTGCGCATCGAGGGCGATGTGGAGCAGACTTCCGCTGCGGAGGCGGATGCCTATTTCGCCAGCCGGCCGCGCAGCAGCCAGATCGGCGCCTGGGCCTCCGATCAGTCGCGCCCGCTGGAAAGCCGTTTTGCGCTTGAGGCGCGCATTGCCAAATTCACCGCGAAATTCGGGTTGAGCGCTGTGCCGCGCCCACCGCATTGGTCGGGATTTCGCGTGAAGCCGCAACGCATCGAATTCTGGGAAGACGGCGCGTTCCGTCTGCATGAACGCCTCGTCTATCAGCGCGAAGGGCAGGGGTGGACGACGATGAAGCTCTATCCGTGAGCCAAAGCCAGGCCATCGGCGACCGGGCGAGCCGTTTGATGCGGCTGGCGACTTATGCCTCGGTCGGCGTGGCGATTGCCCTGATCGGCGTCAAGCTGGTTGCCTATCTGCTGACCGATTCGGTCAGCCTGTTGTCGACCCTGATCGATTCATTGCTCGATGCCGCCGCCTCGTTGGTCAATCTGGTGGCCGTGCGCACGGCGCTCGTTCCACCCGATGCCGAGCACCGTTTCGGGCACGGCAAGGCGGAGCCGCTGGCAGCACTGGGGCAGAGCGCTTTCGTCGGCGGTTCGGCCGTTTTCTTGCTGGTCGAGGCGGGCAATCGCGTCGTCAATCCCTCGCCGATCCTGAACAGCGGTCTCGGCCTCGTTGTCATGGGGATATCCATCGTCGTGACCGCGCTGCTTGTCGCGTTCCAGCGTCATGTGATCCGGCGGACCAATTCGGTCGCGATCCGGGCCGATTCTCTGCATTATCTCAGCGATTTGATCGTCAATTCCGCCGTCATCGCCGCCTTGTTGCTATGGCGGCAGTTCGGCTGGACGCTGGCCGATCCCATCTTTGCTGCCGCCATCGGCTGCTACATTCTGTGGACTGCCTGGCGCATCGCCCATGGCGCCCTCGATCTGCTGATGGATCGTGAATTGCCGGAAACCGCCCGCCGCAAGATTCGCGAAATCGCGCTCGCCCATTCGGCGGTGCGCGAGCTTCACGATCTGCGCACCCGCTCTTCCGGCCAGGCGAACTTTATCCAGTTTCATCTCGAACTCGACGGCGACATGCTCCTCAGTCGCGCTCATGCCGTATCCGACGAGGTCGAGGGTGCTATTCTGGCTGCATTTCCGGGCGCTGAAGTGATCATCCACCAGGACCCGGCAGGATTGCCGGAGAACCGCCCCGGCTTCGCCTGATGCAGATCCCTGCTTGCGCAGTGCGCCAACCGCAGGCTCAAATGACCCAACGCGGCAAAGGAGAAAAGCGATGACCCTGAAATCCATCCTGGCTTTGATCGACGGAAGCGCTCTCTCCGAGGCGACACTTGATACAGGCATCTGCGTCGCCAAGCTGTTCGGCGCCCAGCTCGAGGCGCTCCACGTCCGGGCCGATCCGGCGACCTTGGTTCCGATCGTCGGCGAAGGCATGTCGGGCGCCATGGTCGAACAGGTGATGGACGCCATGAGCAAGGCGGTGGAAGGCCGCTCGCAACGGGCGCGCGCCGCCTATGACCGGGTAGCGGGCAAGGCTGGCGTGTCCGTCGTATGGCGCCAGGAGATGGGGCCGGAACCCGTGGTGCTTGCCTCCGCCGGCCGCCTCGTCGATCTTTTGGTGCTGGCCCGGCCGGACGCCGCGGCGGATGGCCAGATGGCGGCGAGCCTGGATTCGGCCTTGTTCGACACCGGCCGTCCTGTGCTGGTGGCGCCGCCGACCAGCCCGGCGAGCGTGGGTCGGCATGTCGCACTCGCCTGGAACGGGAGCGCGCAATCAAGCCGTGTCACGGCGGCGGCCCTTCCGTTTCTCGAGAAGGCCGAATCCGTTGCCATATTGACCGCGCCGGGCTTCGACAAACGCGCGCCAGCGGAGGCGGTCGTGGGGTATCTCGGGCGCCACAACATCAAAGCGACCGTGCAAAACGTGGAATTGCACAGCAAATCCATTGGCCATGCCCTGCTCGAACAGGCACAGCAGCTCGGCTGCGATCTTTTGGTGATGGGCGCCTATGGCCATAGCCGAATTCGCGAAATGATCCTGGGCGGCGCCACGCGCGAAGTGCTGGCGCACTCCACGCTGCCGGTGCTGATGGCGCATTAGGCCGGCACGGGACTGCCGTGCGTCGGGCCGCCATCGACCCCTGGTAGATCGTCGGGCGCGCATCTCGCTCGCCATATCGGCCGCGCAAATTGCTGGCGGCGCCGGGTGCTTTCGCTACACTCTCCCGCGCCATGCCGGAAGGGAAAAGGACCTTAATCCTGACGGGGGCAAGCCGAGGAATCGGTCATGCCACCGTGAAGCGTTTCAGCCAGGAGGGTTGGCGCATCATCACGTGCAGCCGGGAGGAGGTGCCCGAGGAGTGCAAGCGCGACCCCAATTGGAGCCGCCACATATCCGTCGATCTCGCAGCGCCGGCCGAGGTGAATCAATTCGTCACCGAGGCCAACGCCATGCTTGCCGGCGAGTCCCTGCATGCGCTCGTGAACAATGCGGCGATTTCGCCCAAGACCGACTTCAAAGAGCGGCTGGGCATCCTCAACGGCGACCTCGCGGGTTGGCGCGATGT
>JBGPNG010000042.1:0-8453 GCA_041487395.1 Dongiaceae bacterium | reverse complement strand
GCTGTCGGCAGCGCCTGAAGCACGTCGGGCAACGTGCCCTCAGGCTCGAACTGCTCGACCACCTGCTCGTATTTTATCTGTACGTCCTGGCGTTGCTGGTCCCAGTCGATCAGCTCCTTTACCGGGCCCGGCAGATCCTTGTAGGCGTTGATGACGGCGACGATGATGCCGAGATCGACCTGGCCCACGAAGGCCAACAGCCCGCCCAGGAGGTAGAAGGTGAACGGCGTCACCTGGGCCAGGAAATTGTTGAGGCCCTTGACCGCGAACTTGCGCTGATAGAGTTCGAAGCGGATGTCATAGATCCTGGCCAGCCGTTCGACGATGTCGGCGCGTTCGTAGTTCGAGGTGTCGTGGGTGTGGATCTCGACCGAGCCGTCGACGCATTCGGCGATGCGTCCGGCCAGCGCGCGCGCCGTCAGCTGGCGCTGCTTTCCCAGGCGCAGGATCTTCTTGCGCAGCTTGGGGATGACGATGGCCTGAACCATCAGGATGACCACGGCCACCATGCCCAGCCACACGCTTTGCAGAAGCATGAAATAGAGGGCCGTCAGCGCATAGCCGCCCAGGAAGGCCGGCTGGATGAAGGCATCGCCGATGAAGCCGCCCAGCGGCTCCACCTCGTCCTTGATCATGGTGGCGATTTCCGCCTGCTTCACCTTGCGGAATTGGGCCTGGGGAAAGCGCAAGAGCCGGTCGAACAGATCGAAGCGCAGCCGGCGCAGCATGCGCTCGCCCATCTTGCCCTTGGAGGTATTGATATAGACCTTGAACCAGTTGTTGATGACGACGAAGACCAGGAACAACAGGCAGATCGAGATCAGATAGGACGTGCGCTCCAGCCGGAAACCATCGAGCAGCACGATGGAGGCGCCGCCCAGGAAGCCGGGCAGGCCGACCTCCAGATGCATGAAGGTGCTGACCCGGTCGGAGTGAGCCGAGAGCTTGGTGATGGCGTTGACGATGGTCTTGGGCAGATCGAGGGAGGCGTAATAGAACAAAAGGGAAACGGCAACGACGGCCAAGATGGCAATCTGGTCGCGCCGGCTGTGCTTCAGTATGTATTTGAAAAGATTAGGTTCCATCGCGTCCTAAAGGGCCCCGACCTTGGCTCAAGACTACCCGATCCTGGCCGGCGGAGAAATGTTTAACCCGAGCGCCCGGCCAGCTTGGAAACTTCGCTGTTCCGGACTTTGCGGGCTGTGGCATAGTCGCCGCCGCGGGGAATAGCAGCCAACTGCGTCAAACTCGGTCCTGCCGGCATGAGCGATGCCCGGATACTGATCTACAGTCACGACACCTTCGGCCTCGGACATCTGAGACGTTGCCGAGCCATTGCGCATGCCTTGGTGGAGCACGACAAGGACCTCTCCGTCCTGATTCTGTCGGGCTCGCCCATCATCGGCAGCTTCGACTTCCGGGCCCGGGTCGATTTCGTTCGCGTCCCCGGCGTGATCAAGTTGCGCAACGGCGATTACACACCCCTCAACCTGCATATCGACATCGAAAAGACGCTGCTGATTCGCAGTTCCATCATCCATCACACGGCGGAAATTTTCGATCCCGACCTGTTCATCGTCGACAAGGAACCGCTGGGCTTGCGCGGCGAGGTGGAGAATACGCTGCTCATGCTGAAGGATCGCGGCGTGCCGCTGATCCTGGGCCTGCGCGACGTCATGGACGATCCCGACCTGCTGGGCCCGGAATGGGAACGAAAGAAAGCCGTGCCGGCTCTGCGCGAACTCTACGACGAGATCTGGGTCTATGGCCTGCCCCAGATCTGCGATCCGCTGGAGGGCGTCGAGCTGCCGAAATCGGTGCTCAAGAAGATGATCTACACCGGCTATCTCCGGCGTACGCTGCCCCACACGCCGCTGCCGCCGACGCCGCTGCAAAAGATCGATGGACCCTATCTGCTGGTCACGACCGGGGGCGGGGGCGATGGCGAGGCCATTATCGACTGGGTGCTGAAAGCCTATGAGTACGACAAGGCGATGCCGCTGCCGGCCCTTCTGGTGCTGGGGCCCTTCATGCAGTCCGAACGCCAGATCGAATTCCTCAATCGCGCCGCGCGGCTGAAGAAGGTCGAGGCCATCACCTTCGATGCCCAGCTCGAAACCCTCATGGATCGCGCCGCCGGCGTGGTCGGCATGGGCGGCTACAATACATTTTGCGAGATATTGTCCTTCGACAAGCGGGCGCTGATCGTGCCGCGTACCGTGCCGCGGCGCGAACAATTTATCCGTGCCGCCCGCGCCGAGGAACTGGGCCTCTGCCGGGTGCTGATCGAAGACGACGACAAGGATCCCAGGACGTTGGCGACGGCGCTGCGCCATCTGCCGCAGCAGCAATTGCCCTCCCAAGTGGTCGTGCCCGGCCTGCTGGACGGGCAGGAGAACGTCGACCGGCTGGTCGACAAATGGCTGGCGCGCGGACGCCGGCCGCAACTTGCGCTCGCTCGCCGCCGCGCCCGCCGGTAAACTTCATCCGACCATGACAATCGATCAGCCGAGCCGAGCCGGCGATCCGGCCCGGGCAGATTCGCTTTCGTCCAAGGCTGCGGGCGAAGCCGGAGCGAATCGGAATTCCGTCGTCTTCCTCCTGAAAGGCTACCCGCGGCTATCGGAAACCTTCATCGCCCAGGAGATCCGGGCGCTCGAGGCGCGCGGACTTGCCATCCGAATCGTTTCGCTGCGCCGGCCGACCGACAGCAAGACCCATGCCATCGTCGGCGAGATCCGCGCGACGGTCGACTATTTGCCGGAATATCTCTATCGCGAACCGTTGCGCGTGTTCAGGGCTTGGCGCAGGGCACGGCGTCTGCAGGGATATCGCGCGGCGCGCAGCATCTGGTTAGCCGATTTGAAACGCGACCGCACGGCCAATCGCGGCCGGCGCTTCGGCCAAGCCATGGTGCTCGCCGCCGAACTGCCGGGCGATGTGCAAAGGCTTCATGCCCATTTCCTCCACACGCCGGCCTCCGTCGCCCGCTACGCCGCCTTGATGACCGGGCGGCCGTGGAGCGTTTCGGCTCATGCCAAAGACATCTGGACAACGCCGGATTGGGAAAAGCGCGAAAAGCTCGCCGCTTGCGACTGGCTGGTGACCTGCACGGCGGCGGGTGCCGGGCATCTGCGGAATTTGGCGCCGCGTGCCGAAAAGGTGACGCTGGTACATCACGGTCTCGATTTGAAACGTTTTCCCGCGAAGCCCCTTCGTGGGACCCCGCGCGACGGGCGCCAAGCCGCGGATCCGGCGATCATCCTTTCGATCGGCCGGGCCGTGGCGAAGAAGGGCTATGACGACCTGCTGGCAGCTCTAGCGCAGCTTCCCGGCGCGCTCGCCTGGCGTTTCATTCACATCGGCGGCGGTCCGCTGCTGGCAAGACTGAAGGCAAGGGCAAGAGAGCTCCGCCTCGATGCGCATATCGAATGGCTGGGTGCAGCAACGCAAGCGACGGTTCTGGAGCATTTGCGCGCTGCCGATCTGTTTGTCCTTGCCGGTCGGATCGCGCCCGACGGCGATCGCGACGGGCTGCCCAATGTGCTGATGGAGGCCCAAAGCCAGGAGCTTGCCGTCCTCGCCACGCGAGCGGGTGCAGTCGAGGAGCTGGTCATCGATGGCGAGACCGGCATGCTCGTGCCGCCCGCCGATCCCAAGGCTCTGGCACATGCACTCGTTCGATTGATCGGCGATCCCGCCCTGCGAGCGCGGCTTGGTGCCGCGGGTGCCGCGCGCGTCATGCGCGACTTCTCGCTGGATTGCGGCATCGATCAGCTGGCGGTCAAATTCGGTTTGCCGGCCGGCGCGATTGCGCCGGCGGCGATTCCGCTATCGGCCTAGACATGCGACTTGCCTTCTACGCGCCGCTGAAGCCGCCCAGCCATCCGGTGCCCTCGGGCGACCGGCGCGTGGCGCGGCTTCTGATCCAGGCCTGGGAAAAAGCGGGCCATCGCGTCGAACTCGCCAGCCGCTTGCGCAGCCGCGAAGGCAACGGCGAGCAGGCGCGTCAAGCGGCACTCGCCGCCATCGGCAAGGCCGAGGCCGATCGGCTGCTGCGCGAATATGCCGTTCGCCCGGCGGCGGAGCGGCCGGCAGCCTGGTTCACCTATCACGTCTACTACAAGGCCCCGGATTGGATCGGCCCGCGCGTGGCCAAGGCGCTGGGCATTCCCTATCTGATTGCCGAGGCGTCGCTCGCCGGCAAACGCGCGCAGGGGCCCTACGCGCTAGGCCATCAGGGAACGGTGGCCGCGATCCGCGCCGCCGATGTGGTCTTCACCATCAATCCCGTGGACCGCGAGGGCTTGGAACCGTTCGTCGGCAAGCAGGCGCGGCTCATCGACCTGCCGGCCTTCGTGGATACCGCGAACTATCGCGCCATGGCCGAGCAGCATGATCGCCTGCGCCGCGAAATGGCAGATCGCCACAAGCTCGAAGTCGGCCATCTCTGGCTGCTGACGGTGGCCATGATGCGCATGGGCGACAAGCTCGCCTCCTATCGCATCCTGGGCGAAGCGCTGGAGCAGCTTCTCGACCTCCATTGGCAGATCATTGTCGTGGGCGACGGTGCGGCACGCGAAGAGGTGATGCAGGCACTCGCCCCCCTGGGCGAGGAGCGCGTGCGTTTCGTCGGCGCCCAGGGCGAGAGCCGGCTGCCCTCCTACTACGGCGCCGCCGATATCTGCGTCTGGCCCGCCGTCAACGAGGCCTATGGCATGGCCCTGCTTGAGGCCCAGGCAGCAGGATTGCCGGTGGTGGCGGGCGAATCCGGCGGCGTGCCCTCCATCGTGGAATCCGGCATCACCGGACTTCTGACGCCCGCGGGCGATGCCCGGGCCTTTGCCCGTGCCTTGCGAAATCTGATCGATAGCCCGAACCGTCGCGGCGCCATGGCGCGCGCGGCCTCCGAAAAAACGCACAAGCTCCACGACATCGCGGCTGCCTCCCATATCCTCGACCGCGCGCTTCACCAGGCGCTGCTGGCTCCGCAACCGAGTGCCTGACGGACATGCCGCTGCTGGCCCTGCTGCGCCATGGACCCACTGCCTGGACGGCCGAACGCCGGCTTCAGGGGCGCAGCGATCTGCCGTTGAGTACGGCCGGCCGGGCCGCGGTATCGTCCTGGCAGCTGCCCAGCGAGGTCGATGGCTTCGCCTGGGTGGTCAGCCCGCTTGGCCGGGCGCGCGAGACGGCGGCACTTCTGGGGCATGGCGAGGCGCCTGTCGATAGCCGTCTTATCGAGATGGGCTTCGGCGAATGGGAAGGCCGGCGGCTCGCCGATCTTTCGGCCGAGCTCGGCCCCGCCATGACCGAGATGGAAGACCGCGGGCTCGATTTTCAGGCGCCGGGCGGCGAGAGCCCGCGCCAGGTGCAGCAGCGCTTGGCGCCTTTTCTTGCCGAGACCGGCGCCAGCGGCGTCAACCGGTTGGCCATCACCCACAAGGCGGTGATCCGCGCGCTCTACGCGCTCGCCAGTGGCTGGTCCATGTTGGGCCGGCCCCCGCAACGCCTGGCTGAATTCGGGCTCCATCTTTTTGCCGTGGCCAGCGACGGCAAATTGACGCTGCGCCGGCTCAATCTGTCCTTGGCGCCGGCGACCGCGCCTTCGCGCCATCCGTCGGCGGACGCAGCGCGATGAGCGGCCACGTCTTTTTCTATGTCCAGCATCTGTTGGGGATAGGCCATCTTCGGCGCGCGGCACTCATCGCGCGCGCCCTTCGCCGACAGGACCTCGCGGTCAGCCTTGTGTCGGGCGGCGAGCCCGTGCCCGACCTCGATCTGGCGGGGGCGGTGCTTGTGCAATTGCCCCCGGCAGTCGCCGCCGATCTGCAGTTCTCGGCCATCCTCGACGAGCACGGTCGCGCCATCGACGAGGCTTGGCGCGAACGCCGCCGCCGCATCCTGCTCGATATCTTCGCCGCTCAGCGGCCCGATCTGCTTTTGATCGAGATGTTCCCCTTCGGCCGACGGCCGTTCGCCTTCGAACTGCTACCGCTGCTGGCCGCTGCCAAGGCGCGTGATGTTCCGGTCGCGGTGTCGCTGCGCGATATATTGGTCGCCAAACATAAACCCGCGCGCATCGCGGAGACGCTCGATCTGGTGAACCGGTATGTCGATGCCGTGCTGGTTCATGGCGATCCAAAAGTCGTGCGCTTGGAGGCGACATTCCCGGCGGCGCGCGAGATCGCGACCCGCATCGTCTATACCGGCTATGTCGCCGGGATAGCGGCGGCGCTGGCGAACGCGGCCGAGGGCGAGGAGATTCTCGTCTCGGCAGGGGGCGGGGCCGTCGGCGGCCCTTTGCTGCGCGCGGCCCTGGGCGCCCGGCCGGCGACAAGCGTGGCCGCGGCACCCTGGCGCCTGATTGCCGGGCCCAATCTGCCCGAGGCGGAATTCCAGGCGCTCGCGGCGCGGCTGCCGGCCGGCGTCACGCTCACCCGATTTCGCCCGGATTTCCCGGCCCTCCTGGCCCGCTGCCGTCTATCCGTCTCGCAGGCCGGCTACAATACGATCATGGACATCCTGGCCGTGGGCGCCCGAGCCGTCGTGCTGCCCTTCGCCGAAGGGGCGGAGAGCGAGCAAACGCTGCGCGCGCGTCTGCTGGCCGAGCGCGGTCTTTTGAGCCTGGTGGAGGCACCGGCCGAACCGCGAGAGCTGGCGCGGGCAATCGATGTGGCGCTGGACCGGCCGCGACCGCCGGCGGGAGGCATCGATCTCGGCGGGGCGGAGGCCAGCGCGCGCCATCTTCGCGGGATGATCGGGCGATGACGCCCTGGGAAAAATTCTTCGCCGAACTCGACCGCTGGCCCGCGGGCATGGCGACATTCTGGTGGCGCGATGATGATGCTGCGGCGTCTTCGGCGAAGCTCGACCGGCTCCTCGCCCTTGGCGACCTGCCGCTGGCGCTTGCCGTCGTGCCCGCCCATATGCGGGTCACCCTGGCGGAGCGGCTGGCCGGTAGCCGGATCGATGTTCTGCAGCACGGCTTTGCCCATGCCAATCACCAGCCCCGGGGCGAAAAACAGGCGGAGCTGGGCGACGCCCGCCCGCTGCCGGTCATGCAACAGGAATTGCAGCGCGGCTGGCAGCGTCTGAATGCCCTGTTCGGCCGGCGGGCCCTGCCCGTGCTGGTGCCGCCCTGGAACCGCATCGACGAGCGGCTGGTCGCGACGTTAGCGGGGCAGGGTTACGTCGGACTTTCCACGGTGAAGGATCGCGGACCCGCCGGCAACGGCCCGTTTCGGGCCAATACCCATATGGATATCGTCGACTGGCATGGGCGAAACCGATTCATCGGTGCCGCGGCGGCGCTTGACCTTGCCAGCGATCATCTGGCCCGCCGCCGTGACGGCAGGGCCGATGCGGCGGAGCCGACGGGGCTTCTGACGCATCACCTGGCGATGGACGATGCCGCCTTCGCCTTTGCCGGCGAATTTCTCGTCCGCAGCGCCCGGCATCCCGCCGTGCGATGGCTGGCCGCCCGCGATATCTTCCCGGCGGGGAGGGGCTCAAAGCCGGCGCCATGACCGTCTATCGCTATCCTTTCAATCGGATTCTTGGCGACTACCTGCTGGGCGGCAGCGGGGCGGCGATGTCGGGCGGCCTTACGGCGCTGGCGCCGACAATCCCTTTCGTGCTGATTTTCTTCGGCGGATTGACGGGACTTTTCCTGCTATACACCATACGCACTGCGATCAGGCATCGATTGCGGGTCGCGGCCGACGCCAAGGGCATTCGGGTAACGGGGGGATGGGTGCGTTCTCTAAAATGGGATGAAGTCGAGGGCGTAAGGCTGCGATATTACTCGACCAGGCGCAATCGCAAAAACGGCTGGATGACCTTGAAACTGCACGCCGGGCACCGGGGTCTGGCGGTCGATTCATATCTCGACGGTTTCGAAGTGCTGGCCCGGCGCGCCGCCGAGGCGGCCCGCGAGCGCCATCTCGAGCTTGACCCGGCGACCTACAGCAATTTCGCGGCGCTGGAGATCGCGTTCAAGGATCCTGCCCCATGACCGACCTGCTTTCGGTCGAGGATCTCGCCATCTCCTTCAACGTCCACGGCGGCGTGGTGGATGCCGTGCGCGGCGTCTCATTCCGGGTGCCGGTCGGCGGCTCCGTTGCCCTCGTGGGCGAATCGGGTTCCGGCAAATCCGTCGTCAGCCAATCGATCATGGGCCTGCTGCCGGAAGCGGCCATCATTCGCAGCGGGCGCATCCTGTTCGCCGATCCGTCCGCCCGCGGGCGGGTCGTCGACATCGCGCAATTGCCCCGCGATGCCGGCGAGATGCGCGCCATCCGCAGCAGGTGGATTTCCATCATCTTCCAAGAGCCGATGACCTCGCTGTCGCCGATCCACAGCATCGGCGACCAGATCGGCGAGGCGCTTCATCTGCATCGTCGGGTCGACGGGCCGACGGGCCGCGAGCTGGTGGTGGAGATGCTGCGCCT
>JBGPNG010000041.1:0-8652 GCA_041487395.1 Dongiaceae bacterium | reverse complement strand
TTGTCGCCCTTGACCGGCTTCGGCATGAATGTCGCCGTCTTGCCATAGCTATGCGCCACATTGTGCACGACATATTTATAGATCTGCATGTTGTCGGCACATTTGACGAGGTGGGTGAATTTGATGCCGAGCTCATGCTGGCTCGGCGCCACCTCGTGGTGGTGCTTCTCCACCTCGACACCCATGTCGGCGATGACCGAAAGCATTTCCGCGCGCAGATCGGCCGAGGCGTCGAGCGGAGGCACCGGAAAATAGCCGCCCTTGATGGACGGCCGGTGGCCGTGGTTGCCCTCATCGAGCTTCTTGCCGGACATATAAGGGCCTTCCTCGGAGCTGAAGGCGTAGAACGCGCCGTTCATCTGCACGTCGTAGCGCACGTCGTCGAAGACGAAGAATTCCGCCTCCGGGCCGACGAACATCGTATCGGCGATGCCGCTGCTCTTCAGATAGGCCTCGGCGTTCTTGGCGACCGAACGGGGATCGCGGGCATAGTTCTGGCCGGTCAGCGGCTCCAAAATGTCGCAGAAGACGACGACGGAGGGTTGCGCGGCAAAGGGATCCATGCGCGCCGTCGCGCAATCGGGCAACAGGATCATGTCGGATTCGTTGATCGCCTTCCAGCCGGCGATGGAGGAGCCGTCGAACATGACGCCTTCGGTCAGCATGTCTTCGTCGACCGTGACGACATGCTGGGCGATATGGTGCCATTTTCCGCGCGGGTCGGTGAAGCGGAAGTCGACGTATTTCGCTTCATGCTGCTTGATCAGATCGAAAACTTTCTTCGTGTCGGCCATCTGCGTGTTTCCCTGAGTGTGGTTTGACGTTGTTGCTTGCCGGCTGTCAGATCGCGTCAGGCCCGCGCTCGCCGGTGCGAATGCGGATGACCTCGTCGATCGTGGTGATGAAGATCTTGCCGTCGCCGATGCGTCCCGTGTGGGCCGCCTGCTGAATCGCCTCGACGGCGCGTTCTACCAGCGAATCTTCCAGAGCGACCTCGACCTTTACCTTGGGCAGGAAATCGACGACGTATTCGGCGCCGCGATAGAGCTCGGTATGGCCCTTCTGCCGGCCGAAGCCCTTGGCCTCGGTCACGGTGATGCCTTTGATGCCGACTTCGTGGAGGGCGTCCTTCACTTCGTCGAGCTTGAACGGCTTGATAATCGCTTCGATCTTTTTCATGACTGTGTCTCGGCTGCTGTCCTGTCCCTGTCTAGAGCAAGCTGCATGCCAAACGAAAAAGGCCAGCCCGCATAGGCGGGCCGGCCCTGAAGTCGATCGCCTGCCTAGTTCTTAGGCAGGCAGCTTGCTATTTAGGCGGCGTTGCGACGCCCGAGCCATTCGCCAAAGCGCTGCATCGCCAAACCTATATTCTCGATGCTGTTGGCATAGGAGACGCGCAGATAGCCCTCGCCATAGGCGCCGAAGCTGGTGCCGGCAATGGTGGCGATTCCGGTGTCGTCGAGGAGTTTCAGCTCCAGCTGCTTGGCGGGCAGGCCGAGTTTCGAGATATTGGGAAAGACATAGAAGGCGCCGGCGGGATCGACGCAGGAAACGCCGGGCAGCTTGTTCAGCTGTGCCACCACGAATTTGCGACGCTGGTCGAAGGCTTTCATCATCTCCCGCGCTGCGTCCTGCGGCCCGGTCAGCGCCGCCACGCCCGCCCATTGGGCCGCGGCGTTGACGCAGGAATGGCAATTGATCGCGAGCCGCGTGGCATGTTCGACAAGGCTCGCCGGCCAGACCGCATAGCCCATGCGCCAGCCGGTCATCGCATAGGTCTTGCTCCAGCCGTCGAGCATGATGACCCGGTCGCGCAGCTCCGGAAAGCGCAGCAGGCTGATATGCTTGCGGCCGCCATAAAGCATCTCGCTGTAGATCTCGTCGCTAAGGATGGCGACGTCGGGATGCTTGGCCAGCCCCTTCGCCAGTCTGTTCACCTCGATCTCAGAGGTGGCGCCACCGGTCGGGTTGGCGGGGCTGTTGATGATGATGAGCCGGGTCTTGGGCGTGATCAGCGACAACAGTTCGTCGGCCGAGAAAGAGAAGCCGTTGGCTTCGCGCAGCGGCAGGGGTACGGCCGTAGCACCTGTGAACTTGATTGCCGATTCATAGATAGGGAATCCGGGGTTCGGATAGATGATCTCCGCCCCCGGTTCGCCGAACATCAAAATGGCGAAAAACATGGTGACCTTGCCACCGGGCACGACCACGACATGGCCCGGATCCACCTCGACGCCATGGCGTTTGTGAAGATTCGCCGCCACCGCCTCGCGAACCTGGGGGATGCCATTGGCGGGGGTATAGCCGTGATGACCGTCGCGCAGCGCCTTGCAGGCGGCCTCGACGATGTGGCCCGGCGTCTGGAAGTCGGGCTGGCCGATGCCGAGATTGACGATGTGCTTGCCTTTGGCCTCCAGGGCCTTGGCGCGGGCGAGGACTTCGAAGGCGGACTCGGTGCCCAGGCGGCTCATGCCGCTCGCAAGATTCAACATGACTTCTCCATAGCAGGCATGGCGGTTGACGATAGCCTCTGGCCGCGCCACCGACGAGGCATGGGGCGCGACCAGCGGGAAATTATGTGTATGCACGGTCGATTACTGTTCCGGGAGCGACGCTTGACGGGCGGCGCTGCGACCTCTAAACCACCGTCGCGGTGGCGGGCGTAGCTCAGGTGGTTAGAGCGCCAGATTGTGGATCTGGATGTCGCGGGTTCAAGTCCCGTCGCTCGCCCCAATTCCACTCACGCCGGTCTATCGGCCGGCCTTGTCCGGCTCGGGTTGACGATGTTGCCCCGTCGCTTTTTTGGCATCATGCTGTTGGCCTCTCAAAGACGAGCGAGATGGCGGAGGCTCCCCGGTGGAACGCGACGCGGTTCTGTTCGCCAATGAGGCGTTCTATCGCGCATTTGCCGATCGCGATCTTCCGGCGATGGATAAGCTCTGGTCCCAACGAGATTCCATTGCCTGCATCCATCCCGGATGGAGCCCGCTCTATGGCCGTGAGCAAGTCATGGCGAGTTGGCGGGGCATCCTCTCCAACCCGCGGTCGCCGGCCGTGGCCAGCCGCCGGGCGCAGGCTTTCATGCAGGGCGACAGCGCCTTCGTCGTCTGCTTCGAGGAAGTCGACGGCGCCTTCCTGATCGCCACTAATGTATTCATGCGCGAGGCGGACGGGTGGAAGCTGACCCATCACCAGGCGGGGCCTGTGCCCACGCCCGAGGGAGACGACGAGATCGCCGAAACGCCGATGCATTGAGCGTTCGAACGGAATTCGACGCCCGGCGATTGCCTCGCCTCGGCAGGCTCGGGCATATTGGCGGCTGTTCCATAGGATGACGGGGTAGGGCAAACCGATGCTGGCGTTAGCATCTTCCATCTGGCGTGTGGCTGGCCTGACGCTGCTATGCGTCATGCTCGCGGCAGGTCTCGCGCGGGCCGATTACCAGGCGGGGCTCGATGCTTATGGCTCGGGCGATTACGCCATGGCTTTGAAGGAGTGGCAGGCCGCTGCCGCGAAGGGCGAAGCGCGCGCCCAGCATGGGCTCGGGCTGCTCTACGACTATGGCCGCGGCGTTCCGGCCGATCCGGCCCAGGCCGCCAAATGGTACGGTCTGGCGGCCGCGCAAAATCTGCCGGACTCGCAGAACAATTTGGCGTTCCTCTATGCCGAGGGCCGCGGTGTCCCCAAGGACATGGTCAAGGCAGACCAGTTGTGGATGCAGGCGGCCAAGGCCGGCCATCCCTCCGCCCAGTTCAATATCGGACTTTCTTACTACCGCGGCGAGGGAGTGCCGAAGAGTTATCCGGACGCCGCCGGCTGGTTCGCCAGCGCAGCTGCGGGGGGCGAGGTGCGCGCTCAATATGCTATTGGCGAAATGTATCGCATGGGTCGGGGCGTGCGCAAGGATATGGCGATGGCCCGGCGTTGGTTGACCGAGGCGGCGAAGAACGGCAGCGCTCCCGCAGCCGAGCGGCTTGCACAATTGCCGCCCGATACCAGTGGCGGTACGGCGGCAGCCCAGGCGCCGGCGCCGCAGCCGACCATCATGACCCAGACATCTCTGCCGCCTGCCGCCGACACAGCCATGGTGGGGACGACGAGCACGGCCTCGACGGTTCCCGCGACCGCCCCGACGACGACAGTCGCCATGGCGCCGATCCTTCCGGCGACCTCGACCCCGCCCGCGACCCCGCCCGCGGCAACGCAAACCGCGGTGCCGGCTGCGGGCAGCGGCATGTTGGTCGTCACGCCAAGCTTGACGCACGCCAGCAGCGCAGCAACGGCGACCACGACACAAACCTCGGACGGCAGCGGCTCGACGACCGTGCTGACGGCCTCGGACGCCAATGGCAGCCTATCGGGCGGCGAAGCGCCGGCACCCAGCGCTCCCTTGACGCCGCTGTCGAGCAGCAGCGTGATTGCCGCCACCACACCACCCGCAACGCCTCCTGCGACAACCGGGCCGGTGGCACAGAGCACCGGCGTTATCAATCTCGGCCTGCCGCTTGCCGGTACCTCGGATAGTGCCGGCACGAGTGTGCCGTCGGCGACGCTGACGGTTGCGGCCCTGCCAGCGGGAACGGAGGGTGTCACCGGCGGCGAGGTATTCCGCATCTGGATCGGCACCTTCAAGAATGAATCGGATGCGCGCAGCTATTGGTCGCAAGAGGTCCAGCGCTTTCCCGACCTTCTCAAGAAGGTTGAGCTGGTGGTGCGGCAGATCGATCTGGGCGCCAGCCAAGGCGTATGGTTCCGCGTGATGGGCGGACCGTTTGCCACCCGCGAAGCGGCCGACAAGCTCTGCGGCGCGATCAAGACACGCTCGCCGGTGGACGACTGCCGCGTGGTCCTCAACTGACGTCTGCTCGGGACAAGGCTGGGGCGGCGGACAACAGCGCTGGCGCCCGCCAGGCCTCGAACCGTCATGCTTTGCTGAGCGTCGCCGAAATGCGCGCCGCCGATGCCGCGGCCATCGGCGGCGGACTTCCCGGGCGCATGCTGATGGAGCGGGCAGGGGCGGCGGTCGCTGCGGGGGCGGCCGAGCGCTGGCCCGGCCGTCCGGCACTCGTCCTTTGCGGTCCGGGCAACAACGGTGGCGACGGATTTGTGGCCGCTCGAAGAATGCTGGCCGGCGGCCTGTCGGTTCGGCTAGCGTTGTTCGGCGAACAGGCGCGCCTCGCCGGCGATGCCGCCGCGGCGGCAGGCGATTGGCCGGGACCGATTGCTCCCCTTTCGTCCGAGCTTCTGGATGAATCTCATTTGGTGATCGATGCTCTCTTCGGCGCTGGCCTCGACCGGCCGCTGGAGGGTGCGGCGCGTGCCGTGGTCGCGACGATGGACGAACGCCGTCTTGATTGCGTCGCGGTGGATGTGCCCAGCGGACTTGCCGGCGACAGCGGCGAGATCCTGGGCGTTGCCGCCCACGCCAGACTTACCGTCACCTTCTGTCGGGCAAAGCCGGGGCATTTTCTTTTGCCGGGCCGCGAATATTGCGGCGAACTGGCGATCGCCGATATCGGCATCGACGATGCGATCGTCGAAGGTCTGGCGCCTTCCCAGTGGCTGAATGGGCCTTGGGCCTGGGCCAATGAAATTCGTTGGCCACGGCTGGACGACCATAAATATAGCCGCGGCCATGTGGCGATCGTCGGTGGCGGCCGCATGACCGGTGCCGGCAGGCTGGCGGCGCGTGGGGCGCGGCGGGCAGGGGCGGGCCTGGTCACGCTGCTCGCGCCAAAGGAAGTGCTCGGCCTCTATGCCGCCGATCAACCAGGCTTGCTGACCGCACCTATCGAAGAACTCGATCGCTACGTGGCGGATGAACGCATCTCGGCCGTACTGATCGGACCCGGCAACGGGGTCGGCGATGCGACACGCCGACATGTCCTGGCCGCCCTCGCCAGCGCCAAGCCTTGCTTGCTCGATGCCGACGCGTTGAGCGCCTTTGCATCTGCCCCCGCTGAACTTTTCACGGCCATTCGCGGGCCGGTCCTCTTGACTCCCCATGACGGCGAGTTCGCTCGGCTGTTCCCAAATCTGTCAGGCAATAAGCTGGCGCGCGCTCGTGCTGCAGCGAAGATTGCCTGCGGCACAATTCTGCTGAAGGGGGCCGACACGATTGTCGCCGCAGGCGACGGCCGCGCCCTCATCAATGCCAATGCGCCGGCGAGCCTTGCCACGGGCGGGACGGGCGACGTGCTGGCCGGCATCGCGACGGCGCTGCTTGGACAGGGCATGACCGCATTTCGGGCCGCGGGTGCGGCGGCCTGGCTCCATGGCGCGGCCGCGGCCCGCTTTGGCCTGGGACTCATTGCCGAGGATCTGCCGGAAATGTTGCCGGCGGTGCTGCGCGAGCTTGCGAGCGAGGAACAGGATTGATCCTGCGTTCGTACCGATCCGATGACCGGCAACGCTGTGAGGAGATCTTCGCCGCCACCCGGCACTTGGCCCATCCCCATCGGCCGGCGAGCGACGTGCCCGAGGAATTCGAAGCGGCGACGCGCGATGAAGAAATCTGGATCGCGGAATCCGCCGGTGGAATCTCCGGGTGGGTCTCGATCTATCTATCCGACCATTTCATCCACCATCTCTACGTAGATCCGGGACAATTGCACCGGGGCATCGGGCGGGCCTTGTTGGACCGCGCGGTCGCGCGCTGCGGCGGGTCGGTCGACCTCAAATGCAATGAAGCCAACCGGGCGGCACACCACCTCTATGTGGCGACCGGGCTGCGGCCCGCGGGATGGGGCTGGGCGCCCACGGGCCCGTGGATTCGCTTCCGCCGCTGAAACGGCCACGTCCGCCCCGTGGTTAACGGCCCTTTTCCCCTTGTGCGCCGGCGGTCTGTGCTATACATCGCGCGCTGCGGCGCCGGGGCCCTGCAATGGGCGGCTTCCCGATGGGTACCTCCCCGGATGGGCGGGCGTGGCGGAACTGGCAGACGCGCCAGATTTAGGTTCTGGTGACGCAAGTCGTGGGGGTTCAAGTCCCTCCGCCCGCACCAGAAACCGCGGCAGTTAGGGTGGCGCGGGCGGGAGCTTTCCCGGCTCGCCGACGGATTCCTCGACGGATGAGCATAGGATGCAAGTAACAGAGACCAACGCCAACGGGTTGACGCGCGAATTCAAGGTTGTCATCCCGGCCAAGACGTTCCAGGAGCGGATCGAAAACCGGTTGCGCGACCGGCAACGCAGCATGCGGCTGCCCGGCTTCCGCCCCGGCAAGGTGCCGATGTCGCTCGTCGACAAGCAATGGCGCCAGCGTTTGACGGGTGAGGAGCTGGAGCGCACGATCGGGGACAGTTCGGCCCAGATCGTCAGCGATCGCGGCCTGCGCCCGGCCGGCCAGCCCAAGATCGAGATCACCAATTTCAAGGACGGCGCCGACCTGGAATACAGCATGGCGATCGAGCTGATGCCGGAGATCGAGCCGATCGATTTCACCAAGCTGGAGCTGACGCGCACCGTCGTCGATATCCCCGAGGCCGAGGTCGACCAGGCTCTCGAGCGCATCGCCAAGGAACAGGCGAAGAGCGAGCCGGTCACCGAAGCTCGTCCCGCCGCCAAGGACGACGTGCTGGTTATCGATTTCGCCGGCCTGGTCGACGGCAAGGAATTCGCCGGCGGCAAGGCCGAGGGACATCATGTGCGCCTGGGGTCCGGCATGCTGATCCCCGGATTCGAGGATCAATTGATCGGCGCCAAAGCGGGCGATCGGCGAGAGGTCAAGGTGACATTCCCGGCGGACTATCCGCGCGCCGAGCTGGCCGGCAAGGAAGCGATATTCGACGTCGAGGTCAAGGAACTGCAAAAGCTGATTCCGGCCGCCGTGGACGACGAGCTTGCCAAGGGCCTCGGCGTCGAGAATCTGGCGGCGCTGCGCCAGCGCGTGCGCGAGCAGCTCCAGGCCGAATACGGCATTGCCAGCCGAGCCCGAGTCAAGCGCCAGCTTTTGGACAAATTGGCTGAAACCCACGACTTCCCCATGCCGCTGGGGATGGTCGATGGCGAATTCAACCAGATTTGGAGCCAGATCGAGGCCGATCGGAAGGCCGGCAACGTCGATCCGGAGGACAAGGACAAGAGCGAGGATAAACTGCGCGAGGAGTATCGTACCATTGCGGACCGACGGGTAAAACTCGGCCTGTTGCTCTCGGAAATCGGCCGCCGCGGCCAGGTCGAGGTCAAGCAGGACGAAATCGGCCGCGCGGTGATGAACGAGGCGCGCCGCTATCCGGGTCAGGAGCGCAAGGTGGTCGAATTCTACCAGAACAACGCCCAGGCGCTGGCTCAATTGCGAGCACCACTTTACGAAGACAAGGTGGTTGACTACATCCTTGATGCGGCGAAAGTCGCGGAGCGCAAGGTCAGCCCCGAGGAATTCGCCCAGGAAATGAAGAGCGAAAACGCTGCCTGAGGCAGTGAGCCGAGGGGGACGAGGGACGAAGGAAGGCGATATGAAGGACCGGGACCCGATCGAGATTTATAACAATCTGCTGGTGCCGATGGTGGTCGAACAGACCAACCGCGGCGAGCGGGCCTTCGACATCTATTCCCGGCTGTTGAAGGAGCGGATCATCTTTTTGGTTGGACCCGTCAACGACAATATGGCGAGCCTCGTCTGCGCCCAGCTGCTGTTCCTGGAATCGGAGAA
>JBGPNG010000040.1:0-8849 GCA_041487395.1 Dongiaceae bacterium | reverse complement strand
AAGGAAATGGGCGGCCAGCCGGATATCCTGTTCGTCATCGATACCAACAAGGAATCGATCGCGGTCGCTGAAGCCGTCAAGCTCGGCATTCCGCTGATCGCCGTGGTGGACAGCAACAGCAACCCGCAGGACATCGCCTATCCGATCCCCGGCAACGACGATGCCATCCGCGCCATCGCCCTTTACTGCGACTTGATCTCGGCCGCGGTCCTCGATGGCCTTCAGCAGGAGGCAATCGCCACTGGCGCCGATATCGGAGAATCCGCCGAACTTCCGGCGGAGCAAGGATCTGCGGTCGAGGCGGAAGCCGCCGCACCTGCGGCGCAAGCGTAATCCATCGGGCCCGCTGCGGCCGTACCAGGTCGCAGCGGGCTTCAACGCATCGGACGAGCGAGAGAGGCAACGGACATGGCCGAGATCACCGCGGCACTGGTCAAGGAACTGCGCGAAAAGACCGGGGCTGGAATGATGGATTGCAAGAAGGCGTTGGCCGAGACGATGGGCGATCTGGAAACCGCCTTCGATTGGCTGCGCAAGAAGGGGTTGGCTGCCGCGGCGAAGAAGGCGGGCCGCGTTGCGGCCGAAGGCCTGGTCGGACTTACGACCGATGGCACCAGAGGGGCGCTGGCTGAAGTCAACGCCGAAACGGATTTCGTCGCCCGCAACGAGCAATTTCAAGGCTTCGTGCGCGAGGTGTCCAAATTGGCCCTGGCCGCCAAGGATGTGGATGCGCTTGCGGCGAAGGCTTATCCCGGCGCCGGTAAAACCGTGGCCGAAGTATTGACGCAATTGATCGCCACGATCGGCGAGAATATGACGCTTCGACGCATGGTTTCGCTTTCCGTCGGCCGCGGCGTGGTGGCGGGGTATATCCACAACGCGCAGGCCCCGGGGCTCGGCAAGATCGGCGTTCTGGTGGCGCTGGAATCGATGGGCGATCCGGTCAGGCTGGCGGCCTTCGGCAAGCAGCTCGCCATGCAAGTGGCCGCGGCCCATCCTCAAGCGCTGACAATAGCCGAAGTCGACCCCTCCGCACTCGATCGCGAGCGCACTGTTCTCGCCGAACAGGCTCGTGCATCGGGCAGACCGGAAGACATTGTCGGCAAGATGGTTGAGGGCCGCTTGCGCAAATACTACCAGGAGGTCGTCCTGCTCGAGCAGACCTATGTCATCGACGGCGAAAGCAAGGTGAAGGCCGCGGTCGCCGCGGCCGCCAAGGAGTTGGGTGCTGCCATCGAGGTCAAAGGCTTCCATCGCATGGCGCTGGGCGAAGGTATCCAGCGCGAGCAGAAGGATTTCGCAGCCGAGGTGGCAGCGCAACTCGGCCATTAAATTTCGATTTGGTTGTCCGATTTGCCCAATGCTTGACTATTGGACGGCAGAATAAGGCAGTTCGGGCAACGGCGGGCGCTACGCTGATATATGATGTGATCGAAGGTGTGCCGTCCGGCGCATCAGGCGGGGAGTTGGACGATGGTAGACCTGCTTTATAAGCGTGTCCTGCTCAAGATTTCGGGCGAAGCGCTTATGGGCAGCCGTGAATTCGGCCTCGACCCCGATACCGTCCACCGCGTCGCCCGCGAAATTCAGTCCGCCGTCAGTCTTGGCGTGGAACTTTGCCTGGTGATCGGCGGGGGCAACATCTTTCGCGGCATCGCGGGTGCGGCCCAAGGCATGCAGCGAGCCTCGGCCGACTACATGGGCATGCTGGCCACCGTCATCAATGCGCTGGCCTTGCAGAACGCCCTGGAACAGCTTGGCGTTCAAACCCGGGTGCAATCCGCCATTCCCATGGCGACGGTCTGCGAGCCCTATATCCGCCGGCGCGCCCAGCGGCATTTGGAAAAGGGCCGCGTTGTGATCTTTGCCGCCGGCACCGGCAATCCGTTCTTTACCACCGACACCGCCGCGGCGTTGCGCGCATCGGAGATGGGCTGTCAGGCGCTGATGAAGGGCACCAAGGTGGACGGGGTCTATAGCGCCGATCCGATGAGGGATTCCGCGGCCGAGCGATTTCAGCACCTGACCCATCTTGAGGTCCTGTCGCGCGATCTCAAGGTGATGGATGCCGCGGCCGTATCGCTCGCCCGCGAAAACCGGATTCCCATTCTCGTCTTCTCGATTCACAAGCCCGGCGGCTTTGCCGAGGTGCTGACGGGCAAGGGCAAATTCACGATAATCTCCGACTGACGGGCGACGGGGGCAGATCATGGCCAATGAGCTGATGAACGAACTACGGCGGCGGATGGACGGAGCGCTGGAGGCGCTGCGCCGCGAATTCGCAGGCTTGCGCACGGGCCGGGCCTCGGCGCATCTGCTGGATCCCGTCGTCGTGAAGGCCTATGGCGGCGAGATGCCGCTGGTTCAGGTCGGTACCGTCAACGTGCCGGAGCCACGGATGATCACCATACAGGTGTGGGATCGCAGCCTTGTCTCGGCCGTTGAAAAAGCCATTCGCGATTCCAACCTGGGCCTAAATCCGCAGACCGACGGGCAGCTTGTGCGGCTTCCGATCCCGGAGTTGAGCCAGGAGCGGCGCCAGGAATTGACCAAGCTTGCGCATAAATATGCCGAGCAGGGGCGCGTCGCTGTGCGCAATGTCCGGCGCGACGGCATGGACACGCTGAAAAAGCTGGAGAAGGACGGCAAGATCTCCCAGGACGAGCATCGTACCCGCACCGATGACGTACAGAAGTTGACCGACGATCACATCAAGAAGGTCGACGAGGCGCTGGCACTGAAAGAAAAGGAAATCCTGCAGGTCTGAGACATGGAAGCGCTTTCCACAGCTGCCATCCTAAAGCCGCCGGTTCACGTCGCCATCATCATGGACGGCAACGGCCGTTGGGCGAAGGCGCGCGGCCTTCCGCGCGTAGCCGGTCACAAGCGGGGGGCGGAGGCTGTCCGCCGTACCGTCAAGGGCGCCATCGTATTGGGCGTCGAGTTCCTGACGCTCTACGGCTTCTCTTCGGAGAATTGGAAGCGCCCGGCGGCTGAGATCGACGATTTGATGAGCCTGCTGCGCCTCTATCTGATCAATGAAATCGCCGAACTCGACCGCAACGGCGTGCGCTTGCGGGTGATCGGTCAGCTGAGCCGCCTTCACCCCGACATCGTCCATCTGATCGAGGATGCGGAGCACCGGACCGCGGGCAACCGCAAGCTCAACCTGACCGTCGCCTTGAGCTATGGCGGCCGCGCGGAAATCGTCGAGGCGGCGCGGCGCATCGCCCAAGAAGTGTCCGATGGGCGGGTCGAACCGGCCGCTGTCGACGAGACCATGTTTGCCCGCCATTTGCTGACGACCGGCATTCCCGATCCAGACCTGTTGATTCGAACCAGCGGCGAGAAGCGGATCAGCAACTTCCTGCTTTGGCAGTGTGCCTATGCGGAACTGGTCTTTCTCGATCGCCTTTGGCCGGACTTCACCAGGGATGATCTTGAGCATGCCATCCGCGAATATCACGGTCGCGATCGCCGGTATGGCGCCGCGCGCTGACCGGCCGGCCGCCACGCGTGGCCAAGCGTTGCGCAGGCGCTTCATCTCGGCTGCCATTCTGCTGCCGCTTGCCATCGCCGGCGGCTGGCTGGGAGGCTTCTATTGGGACGCGCTGGTGTTTCTGTTTGGCATCGTGATGGCCTGGGAGTGGGCGGGGATGTGCGCCCGAGGCGACCCCCGAGCCTGTCATAGGGCAAGTGGCGCGAATTTCGGCATCGGCCCTGCCGCCTTGGCTTCGATCCTGAGCGTCGGCGTTGCGGTGCTCGCTGCCGCGTTCGATCGCTATGTTCCGGCTCTCGCGCTGCTGTGCCTTGGTGCTGCTCTGGCGGCGGCCATCGGCTCTGCCCTGCCGGGTCGCCGGGGCGGGTGGTATGGCTTCGGGATTCTCTATGTCGGTCTGCCTTCGATTGCCATCATGTGGGTAAGGGCGCAGCATGAGGGGGGGCTTGCGACATTGTTTTGGATGCTGGCCCTCGTGGTGGCGGTCGATACGGGCGCCTTTGCCGCCGGGCGGCTGATCGGCGGCCCGAAGCTTGCGCCGCGGGTCAGCCCCAACAAGACCTGGGCCGGACTTGGCGGGGGTGTCGCGGCGGCTATGCTGATAGGTTGGGTGGCTGCCTCCTGGTTCGGCCTGCCCGGACAATGGCCGCTCATTCTCATCAGCGCGACCATGGCTATGGTGGAACAGGGGGGCGATTTGGCGGAATCGGCCTTCAAGCGCCACTTCGGCGTGAAGGACAGCAGCCAGTTGATCCCCGGGCATGGGGGTGTGCTCGATCGCGTCGACGGGCTGCTGGCGGTGTCGCTGGCGGTGGCTTTGGCTGAACTATTCGGGGGTGGAATTCTGGCATGGACGCGATAAAGGCTGACCTTGAGACGGTCGAAGTCCCGCGCCGGGTAACGGTGCTTGGCTCGACGGGATCGGTCGGATGCAACACGGTCGATCTGATCGAGCGCAATCGGGAGCGCTACGTGGTCGAGGCGCTGACGGCGCATAGCAATGTCGCCGTGCTGGCCGAACAGGCGCGCCGGCTGACGCCGCGCCGGGCCGTGGTGGCGGAGGAGCGTCACTATCTTGCGCTGAAGGCCGCCCTTGAGGGCAGCGGCGTCGAGGCCGCTGCAGGTGCCGAGGCAGTCAGCGAAGCAGCCATGATGCCGGCCGACTGGGTGATGGCGGCAATCGTCGGGGCGGCCGGATTGCGGCCGACTTTGGCGGCAGTGCGCCGTGGTGCGGTCGTGGCGCTGGCCAATAAGGAATGCCTCGTCTCCGCCGGACAATTGATGATGCGCGAAGTGGCTGCCGCGGGGGCAACCCTGTTGCCGGTCGATTCCGAGCACAGCGCCATCTTCCAGCTCTTCGATTTTGAACAGCGCGCCGGAATTGAAAAGATCATCCTGACCGCCTCGGGCGGGCCGTTTCGCAGCATGAGCTTGGCGGAAATGGAAACGGTCAGCCCGGCCCAAGCGGTGAAGCATCCCAACTGGTCCATGGGGGCGAAGATCTCGGTCGATTCCGCGACCATGATGAACAAGGGCCTGGAACTTATCGAAGCCCATCATTTGTTCGATCTGCCGGCCGATCGGATCGAGATCCTGGTCCATCCCCAATCGATCGTGCACAGCTTGGTGGCCTATGTGGATGGTTCCGTTCTGGCCCATCTCGGCACACCCGACATGCGCACGCCCATCGCCTATGCGCTCGGCTGGCCCAGGCGAATGGACGCGCCGTCGGCCCGCCTGGACCTTGCCAAGATTGGCCAATTATCCTTTGAAGCACCTGATTTTGAACGATTTCCTGCCCTGCGCTTGGCTCGAGAGGCTCTGCGGGCAGGGGGCGGAGCACCGACGGTCTTGAATGCCGCCAACGAGGTCGCCGTTCAGGCGTTTCTTGATGGTAACATCCGTTTCACCGAGATCGCCCGAACGGTCGAGCGCGTCATGGCCAAGGCCGCTTTCGGTGCCCTTGATACGCTGGATGACGTGGCGGCCGCGGACGCCGCCGCCCGGGACCTCGCTGGCGGGTTCATCTAGGGCAGAAGTCCCTGATCGGCCGACGGAAAGCGGGCTAGGCGGCGACGCGGGGCCTATGCTATGGAAATCCCGTTCTCCTGTCGGGGGGGATTGATTCGTCGGCTGCCACGGCGTTTGCCCGATCCTCGGGCGGTTGTTCCGGCGGCTGGAAGAGTGGGTTCATGAATCTGTTCACCTGGCTGCATTACCTTCCACCTTTTGCCTGTGTCCTGACCGTGCTGGTCTTCGTGCACGAGATGGGACATTACTTGGTCGCGCGCTGGTGCGGCGTCCGGGTCGAGGTGTTCTCGATCGGTTTCGGTCGGGAGCTGTTCGGCTGGACCGATCGTGTCGGCACCCGCTGGAAATTCAGCATTCTGCCGCTGGGCGGCTATGTAAAGATGCTGGGCGAGGGGATGGCCGATCCCGGCAAGTCGCCGGGGGATGCACCGTCGAACCCACCGGCGCCCATCTTGTCGGCAAAGGATGAGGCCGAGTCTTTCTCCCACAAGAATCTCATTCAGCGTGCCTTGATCGTCGCCGCGGGGCCGGCGGCGAATTTCCTGTTCGCCGTCGTCGTGATGGCGATTGTTTTCGCAACCTTGGGCCAGCAATTGACCTCGACCGTGGTCGGAGTCGTTGCGCCCGACAGCGCCGCGGCAGCGGCCGGACTGAAGGTCGGGGACACTCTATTGCAGGTGAACGGATACACGGTACGTCGCTTCGAGGACATCGCCGGCATTGTCCAACTCGGATTGGGCGAACCCCTGAAGCTGAAGGTCGACCGCGATGGCCAAGTCATGAATCGGATCGTGACGATCGAGGCTCGCCCGAAGGTCATTGAGGCAACGGATATTTTCGGCGACGTCCACAGGATCGGGCTGTTGGGCATCGGGAGCAGCGGACCGGGACAGGTCGTCCACTACGATCCAGCCACCGCGGTTTGGATTGCCACGATGGAGACCTACCGCATCGGCGCCGGGATGCTGAAGGCCATCGGCCAGATTATCACCGGTGTGCGACCGCCGGCCGAAGTGGGCGGTGTCTTGCGCATCGCTAAGATGTCAGGCGATGTTTTTGGCCAGGGCATCACGGATATCCTTAGCTTTGTCGTTCTGCTGTCCATAAACCTCGGCCTGATCAATCTATTTCCCATCCCGTTGCTCGATGGCGGGCGGTTGTTGTTCTATGCCTTTGAAGCAGTTAGCGGCCGTCCGCTCGGCCGGCGCGCCGAGGAATGGGGTTTGCGGCTGGGGCTTGCTCTGGTATTGAGCTTGATGCTGTTCGCCACGTGGAACGACCTGGTATCGCTGAAGGTGATCCAGTTCTTGAAGCACTTATTCGCCTAGGCGCGCGGCAGGGGAGTAGACAAGAGTTGCGTAAGCGCTGGAAGGCATTGCTGCTGGCGGCCTGTTTGGCGCTGGCTCCCGCCGGTTGGTTGGCTGTTCCGCTGCCAGCGGCGGCGCAGAACATCTTTACCGGCGACCCCATCGCTGAAATCCGGATCGAAGGCACCCAGCGTATCGAGCCGGAGACCGTCCGCTCTTACATGGCAATGTCGCCGGGCGATCCCTTTGCCGCCGACCGCATCGACAAGGCGCTGAAAAATCTGTTTGCTACGGGTCTATTCGCCGACGTCACCTTTCGCCGCGAAGGCGGTGCGCTGATTGTGAAAGTCGTCGAAAATCCGATCATCAATCAGATCGCATTCGAGGGGAACAATCACCTCGAGGACAAGGATCTCGAGCAAGAAGTCCAATTGAAGCCGCGAACCGTCTTGACCCAAAGCCGAGTCCAGGCCGATGTCACGCGAATTCTCGACCTCTACCGCCGTAGTGGCCGCTTCGGCGCGACGGTCGAGGCCAAGGTCATCAATCTCGATCAGAACCGGGTCAATCTCGTGTTCGAGATCAAGGAAGGCCAGAAGACCGAGGTGCGCCGGATAAGCTTCGTCGGCAACAAGAATTTTTCCGACAGCGATTTGCGCGGCGAAATCCTGACGCAGGAAAGTGCATTCTATCGCTTCCTCACCACCAACGATACCTACGATCCCGATCGGCTTCAGGTGGACCGCGAAAAGCTGCGCGATTTCTATCTGTCGGAAGGCTATATCGATTTCAAGGTCGTGTCGGCGGTGGCCGAGCTCTCGCCGGAGCAGGACGCCTTCTACATCACCTTCACGGTCGACGAGGGCGAGCGCTACAAGCTTGGCAAGGTCGAGATCAAGACCTCGCTGCGTGACCTCGATCCAAAGGCTCTGCGAAGTCTGGTGCAGACCAAGGAGGGCGAGTGGTACGATCAGGGCGACGTCGATCGCACGGTCACCGCCCTCAATGACGCGCTCGGCAGTCTCGGCTATGCCTTCGTCGACATTCAGCCCCGGCTCGACCGCGATCGGAAAAAGAAGATCGTGAGCTTGACCTACGATATCAACGAAGGGCCGAAGGTCTATGTCGAGCGCATCAACATCAAGGGCAACGTTCGCACGCTCGACAAGGTTATCCGCCGCGAGTTCCGCCTGGTGGAGGGCGATGCCTTCAATACCGCCAAATTGCGGCGTACGCGCACGCGATTGCAGAATCTTGGCTTCTTCAGCACCGTCGATATCAAGAACGTGCCGGGCAGCACGCCCGACAAGACAATCATCGAGGTCAATGTCGAGGAGAAATCGACGGGCGAGGTGAATCTGGGCGTCGGATATTCGACGTCGGACGGCCCTCTGGGACTCGCTGGAATTCGCGAACGCAATTTGCTCGGCAAAGGACAGGATCTGTCGCTCAACGGCAGTCTTTCAGGTCGCCGCTCCCAGCTTCAGCTCAGCTTCACGGAACCCTATTTCCTGGACCGACCGATCGCCGCCGGGTTTGACATCTTCGATGTCAGGACGAATGTGTCGGAGAGCCAATTTACCGAGAACGATATCGGTTTCGGGTTGCGGGTCGGCTATGACGTCACCGAATATCTCCGCCATTCGGTTCGGTATTCCCTGACGCGCCAAGATATCGAGAATGTCGCCTCGTCGGCTTCGCTCGCAATTCAGCAGGAGCAGGGTGTCAACGTCAATTCGCTCATCGGCAACGACTTCCTCTACGATCGGCGCGACAGCCGGTTCGATCCGTCCGAGGGTTATTACATTCGCCTGCGCAGCGATCTTTCCACGTTCCCCGGCTCGTTTTCCTATCTCGGCACGCGACTTGGCGCCGGCTATTTTGTGCCGTTGACGAAGAGCAAGAGCGTGGTTGGGCAATTCACCGGCGAAATAGGCTATCTGGCCGACTTGGGCAAACCGATCTTCATCAGCAACAGCTATCAGCTCGGCGGGAATTCCTTTCGTGGTTTT
>JBGPNG010000039.1:0-8937 GCA_041487395.1 Dongiaceae bacterium | reverse complement strand
TGTATTTTCCTTACATTATTGTAAGATTAGAGGACATTTTCTCGCCAACAACAAAAAACCAGAGGAAATGACGAGGGGGCGGTCGATGGCGGTGCTTTCAGCGTCCGAGAAAACCAGTTTGCAGCGAGCCGTAGGCCTGTTCATGCGCCAGTATGACGCGGCCCAGGAGACGCAGCAGACCCTGATCAAGGACATCTTGCGGCGCAATGCCGGCACCGTTTTCGGCAAGGAGCATGGCTTTGGGAAAATCCGGACCATCGAGGACTATCAACGGCAGGTCCCGATCCGGGACTGGGCCGAGATCATCCCATACGTAGACGCCGTCGTCGAAGGGCACCGCGATACGCTGACTAAGGAGGCGCCGTTCTTCTATCAGCGAACGACTGGCACGACCGGCAAGCCGAAGATGATCCCATTTACCAGACGGTGCCAGGCTGCGTCGGTGCTGACACACCGCATGTGGATTTACAAGAATCTGCTCGACAATCCGAACCTTCTCAAGGGCCGCGTCATGGCGATCCTCAACGCCGGCGTCGACGGCTATACGGGGCGCCGAGAGCCCTACGGTTCGGTCTCGGGGAATATATACTTCCGCATGCCGCCGATCATCCGGCGGGCCTACAGCCATCCCTATGACGTCTTCCACATCGCGGACGTCGAAGCGCGCCGCTATACGCTGCTGCGATTCGCGGTGGAGCAGAATTGCACTTTCGCCTTTACCGGCAACCCGAGCAGCTTGCTGGCAATCTTCGAGTTCGCGGACCGGCATGGCGGGACGCTCATTCGCGACATCCACGATGGTACCCTGGCCGCCGAATTCGACGTTCCCGACCACCTTCGCGCTTTTGCGCTGAACGAGTTGCGCCCAAATCCCCGTCGCGCCCGCGTTCTGGCCAAGGCCAGGGACCGCGGCGGCAGACTTCGACCGGTCGACTATTGGCCGGAGTTGCAGGCGCTCGGCTGCTGGATCGGTGGATCGATGGGGCATTTCTCGCACATGCTGCGCGAATGGTGCGGCGAGAGTTTCCACTTTCGCGACGTTGGTTACATGGCAAGCGAAGGCGTGTTCTCGATCCCGCTCAGCAACGACAATCCCGACGGCGTTCTCGCGTTGCATTCTGCATTTTTCGAATTCGTGCCCGAACGGGCCTTCGGGCGTGCCGACGCGCCGGCTTTGCTCGCGCATGAAATCGAGCCGGGGCGCAACTATCACGTCATCATCACCACGACCGGTGGGCTCTACCGCTACGCGATGAATGACGTCATCCGCGTCAGCGGTACGCAGGCTGGATCGCCGATGATTCGCTTCCTTTACAAGGGTGGCAATGTCCAGAATCTGCAGGGTGAGATGGTGACGGTGGATCACGTGACGTGCACGATGTCCGCGCTCACCGCCGAGTTCGGCATCAGGTTCCACCATTTTCAGGTCGTGGCTGAGTTGAACGACCGGCGTTACGTCCTCCACATCGAGCCGGCGGACGAGATATCCCGGCCGGTGCTGCAGCAGTTGTTGCCGAGCTTTGAGCGAGAGCTGGGCAAAGTTAATGAGAACTACGCGATGTTCCGTGCCGACCGGCTCATCGGCTCGCCCTGTCTGCGCGTGATGAGCAGGGGGTGGTTCGATCGCCTCTCGCAGGACCACATGGCACGCAGCGGCCGCGATTCGCAGTTCAAGCCTTCCGTGCTCGTCAGCGCGGTCGAGCACCCCGAAATGGTCGAGACGTCGATTGAACTCGACTGAGGGTGCCGTGGCCTTTTGTTTGACTCGACTGGCGGTCATGGCCTGCGGCTGCGGTGAGGGACGCCCCCGTCGACACCGCAGGACGCACCGATCGGGCCCTTTTGCCGGCCGATAATTGGCCAGGGTGTTCTTGCCGTCGTGGCACAAGCTAGGCTCGGGCCGGCTGGAATCCCTCTTCCATGAAGCGCAACCAATTGCCGCCCATGATCTTGGCGACGTCCTCGCGCGAAAATCCTCGCGCCAGCAAGCCCGCGGTCAAATTGCCGAAATCGGCCGGCGAGCGATACCATGACGGCCATTCGGGCCAACTCGCCTTGGCTTTGCCATAGGTCCAACGGCCGCTGCGCATCCAATCGAGCACCGAATCGGGCCAGTTGCGCACGGTATCGCTGCCGATGGCGATGCGCTCGATGTCCATGATATCGGCCGTGCGGGCGACCATTGCCGTGAAGGCTTCGAGCTTGCAGCCCGCGCCGCCGATATGAAGCGGGTAGAGCGAGAACCCCAGCATGCCGGCGCTTTGCGCGAGCGCGCGCAGCACTTTGTCCGATTTGTTGCGGACGTTCTCATGGAAAAAATTCGGATTGGCGTGGCTGATGCAGACCGGGCGCTTGGAAAAGGCGATTGCATCCAAAGTCGTCTTCTCGCCGCTATGGGAGAGATCGACGATCATGCCCGCCCGATTCATCTCGCCGACGACCTCGCGGCCGAAGCGCGTCAGGCCTGAATCGCTGGACTCATAACAACCGGCGCCCAGCGGGCTCTGGTTGTTGTAAGTCAGCTGCATGAACATCAGGCCCAGGGAGCGGAACAGTTCGACCAGGCCGATATCCTGCTCGATCGGCGTGCAGTTTTGCGCGCCGAGGACGAAAGCGATGCGGCCCTCGCGCTTGGCGGCCCGGATGTCGGCGCCGGTGCGGGCCGGGCGAATTAGATCTTCGTGGTCGCGAAAGCGGCGGTTCCAGTCGGCCAGAAGCGAAAGCGTTTGTCGGGCATCTTCCCAATAAACGATGGTTGCGTGAACGGCGGCGATGCCGCCGGCCTTCAATTCCTCGAACAGTGCGCGATCCCAGTTCGAATACTGCAGCCCGTCGATAACCGTGAGCGAGGCGTGAAAATCTCGATGTTCGTTCATGCCGATGGTCTCGCCAAGCTCGCGTCGATTTGTCGACAATAGGGATAAGTACCAGGCGGCTCAAGGCGCGCCGAGTTGCACCTTTCCGGTGCTGCGGCGGGTAGCTTAAAGTTCGGCTCCGGCAGAGCTGGAGGACTCATGACGACGTCGAGCACATCATCGGCCGAAGGGGGCATCATGGCGGGCTTCCCGCCGCCGCCCAACAAGCGGATCACGCTGGAGAATTGGGATCAGCCGCCCTTCAATCGTTGGAGCTTCCAGAATCTGCGCAGCATTCTGCCGACGCGGGCCATCCCGCGCGGGTCCGGCGCGGCCTCGGTTCTCCCGCAGGCAGCCCAGCGCCTGGACGATTTGCCTTTCACGGATGCCGAAGGGGCAGCCAGCAACGTCGGCGCCATGCTGGCTTCCACCTACACCGACGGATTCATCTTGCTGCATCGTGGGCGCATCATCATGGAGCGCTATCTGAACGGCATGATCGAGAGCTCATTGCACCTCTCACAGTCCGTGGTGAAGTCCTTCGTGGGCACGCTGGTCGGGATCATGGTCGGGCGCGGGGTCCTTCGCCTCGAACATCTTGTCGCCGACTACGTTGCGGAGCTTGCCGGCTGCGGCTATGCCGGGGCGAAGCTTAGCCAGGTTCTCGACATGCGAAGCGGCGTTCGCTTCAACGAGGACTATCTGGATCCCAATGCCGAGGTCAGCCTGCTCGACTGCGCCGCCGGATGGAAGCCGGCGATTCCCGGCGCCACGCCGGCTTGCATCTATGATTTCATCCTCACATTGCGCCAGGAACGCCCCCACGGCGGGCATTTCGCCTACCGTTCCATCGAGACCGATGTGCTCGGCTGGGTGCTGGAGCGGGCGACGGGAACGGGTCTCGCCGACCTCATGGGCGAGGAACTTTGGCAGCCCATGGGTGCCGAGGTCGATGGATGCATGGCCATCGATCGTGCCGGTACTTGCCAGGCGGACGGCGGCTTGAATGCGAGCCTGCGCGACTATGCCCGATTTGGTCAGCTCTTCCTCGACGACGGCTTCTTCAATGGCCGTCAGATCGTTCCCGCCGATTGGGTTGCCGCCTGCCGTCGCGGCGACGCCGAGGCATTTCGCCCACTCTATGGCGCGCGCTTCGCGGCATTTCCGGAGGCTTGCTACAGCCGGCAATGGTGGGTGCTCGACCGAAAGACAGGCCGGCATGCGGCGCTGGGCGTCTTCGGCCAGATGATCTACATCGATCCCACCGCCGAAATCGTCGCGGTGAAACTTTCCTCCTGGCCCGACTACCTCAACGACCCCATGCGGGCGACGACGATCCGCGCCCTGGAAGCGATCTCGCGGGAACTGAGCGGATAGGCCGAACGGCTATCGCCTCTGGGCAGCGCGGTCGAAAAACCGCCAGAGTTCGGCACCGGCATCGACGGCGCGGCTCGCCGGCCCCAGCAGATGATCGAGCAGCACGCCCTGGCGTGCGCCGGGCCAGCTATGGCCGCCGCCGTCGATAACCACGCTTTCCACGGCACCGCTGGGCAGGCAATCGCCATAGTGATAGACCGTTGCATGTGTGCCGTCGGGGGGGATCGGATCGGCCAAGGCTTCGGCCTGGCGGGTTCGGCAGCCGTTGATCTTGACGAAGAAATCGATCGTCTCCCGGGCCGAAACGACGCTGGCCCGCTGGGCGGAAAATCGGCCGGCGATGGGGCCGCCTTCGAAGGGTATGAATTGATCGGCCGTGCCATGAAAGAATATTGCCGGCAGCGGCCGCGCCAGCTCGCATCGGTAGCCGAGCGGCAGGCTGCCCGCGATGACGGCGATGCCGGCGATGCGATCCGCATGATTGCAGGCCATGTCGAGGGCCATCAGGGCGCCATTGGATATGCCGGCGATATAGACGCGCTTGCCGTCGACGAGTCCCGTTGCGACCAAACGATCGATGACATCGAGAAGGAAGCGCTCGTCATCGGCGCTGGACTGCACGCCGACGACGCGATGGTCGTTCCATTGCCGCCCCACGCCTTGCGGATAGATGGCGACCAGACCCTCAGCCGCAGCCACCCGGTCGAAATCGGAGAAGCGCTCGAGTTGAGGCGCCGTACCGCCGCCGCCGTGAAGCAGGAATACCGCCGGGCGAGGGCCCACGATGCCGGCAGGATGAAATATCTGATATTGGCGCGTGATATCGGCGCTGGTGATGCTATCCGCCCGCGCCGATCCAGGGGCGAGCAGCAGAGCGATCGCCAGATTAGCCGAGCAGGCCCAGGCTGCGCAGGCTCGCATGACCTTTGCGTCCGACCACGACGTGATCATGCAGGAGGATACCAAGTTTCTCCGCCGCCGCGGCAACGGCCTTGGTCATCGCCACATCGTCCTTCGATGGCGTCGGATCGCCCGAGGGGTGGTTGTGCAGCATGATGATCGCGGAGGCGCCGAGCTCGAGCGCCCGCTTCACCACTTCGCGCGGATAGACCGGAGCATGATCGATGGTACCGCTTTGCTGACGCTCGTCGGCGATGAGCGCATTTTTATGATCGAGGAACAGCAGGTGGAACTGCTCGGTCTTTTCCTCGGCCAGCGTGATGCGGCAATAGTCGAGCAGCTTCTGCCAATTGCCGATGACCGGGCGGTCGACCAGTTCCTGCTTGGTCATCAGCAGCGCCGCGGCACGCACAGTCTTGAGGCCCGCCACCGCGCCTTCGCCCATGCCCTTGATCTTCAGAAGCGCGGCCGGCTCGGCGGCGATGGCACCGGCGAAGCCGCCGAATTCCTTGATCAGGGTCTTGGCCAAGGGCTTTACGTCGATGCGGGGCAGGGCCTGCGCCAGCAGGAGTTCCAGAAGCTCGTAATCGGCGAGCGAATCGGGGCCCTTGTCGAGAAGCTTGCGGCGCAACCGTTGCCGGTGGCCGAGGTAATGCGGTCTGTCCGGCGCCGCGTCGTTCACGCGGGATAGGGCGGCCGATCAAGGCCCGCGGGCGAGCGCGTGAAGATCTCATAGCCATCTTCGGTCACGCTGACCGTATGTTCGAACTGGGCGGACAGCGAACGGTCGCGGGTGACGGCCGTCCAGCCGTCATCCAGCACCTTCACTTCGAAGCGCCCGGCATTGATCATCGGCTCGATGGTGAAGAACATCCCGGCCTTGAGCTCCGGGCCCGCGCCCGCGCGTCCGAAATGCAGCACGCTGGGCGCGTCGTGGAAAATGCGCCCGATACCATGGCCACAGAAGTCGCGGACGACGGAAAAGCGCTCGCTCTCCGCCAATTGCTGGATGGCATGGCCGATGTCGCCGAGCTTCGCGCCCGGCCGCACGATCTCGATGCCGGCCATCATGGCGCGATATGTGGCTTCGACCAGCCGTTGGGCCTTTACGCTCGGCTTGCCGATGTAATACATGCGGCTGGTGTCGCCATGCCAGCCGTCGACGATGACGGTGACGTCGATGTTGACGATGTCGCCCTCGACCAGCTTCCGCTCGCCGGGAATGCCATGACAGACAACATGATTGATCGAGGTGCAGATCGATTTCGGAAAGCCGCGATAGTTCAGCGGGGCCGGGATCGCATCATGGCCGACGATGAAATCATGACATAATTTGTCAAGCGCGCCCGTCGCCACCCCCTCGACCACGTGGGTTGTGATGAAATCGAGCGTTTCGGCGGCGAGCTTGCCGGCCTTGCGCATGGCTGCGAAACCTTCCGGCCCATGCAGTTTGATGCGCCGGGCTTCGCCCTGCCATTCGCTGGGAGTTTCCTGTCGGGAGTTCATGCCGGCAATTAAGTCTGCCCAAGGACAATTTGCAAGGCCCTGGCGCGGTCGATCAGGTGCCAGGTCGGGTCAACAGGCAAGGGGCCGGGCGATCTCGATGCCGGTCGGCCCGACCCGGCAAGCATATGCCAGCACCTCGACGCCGGCCGCGCGCGCCGCCGCCAGTTCGACGGCATAGGCGGGATCGATGTCGGCTGCGACGGTCAAATGCCGGCAATCGCCCCGTTGGGCCACGAACAACATGACGGCGCGCGACCCTGCCCGGCGCATTGCCGATAGCTCGCGCAGATGGCGGGTCCCGCGCAGCGTGACCGAATCGGGAAATTCGGCCCTCGCCTCACGTTTCAAGGTGACGCTCTTGACCTCCACATAGCAAGGCGGGCGGCCGGGCCCGGATAGCAGAAAATCGATGCGCGAGCCTTCGCCATAGCGGACTTCGCGCCGCAGCTCGGCGTAGCCGGCAAGCGCTTCGATCCGCCCCGCCAGAATGGCTTCTTCGGCCAAACGATTGCCATAGGCCGTGTTGATCCCGACGAGGCTGCCGCCGACTTCCACCAGCTCCCAGGTCAGGCGCAACTTGCGGGCCGGATTGTCGCTCGTCGAGAGCCAGATCGGCGCTCCCGGCTCGGCCAGGCCCATCATCGATCCCGGATTGGCGCAATGGGCCGTTTCGATCCTGCCATCCACATCGACCTCCGCCAGGAAGCGCTTATAGCGCCGAATCAGGCGCCCTTTCGTCAGCGGCGGGTCGAAGCGCATGCGGGGGCCACGCTAGCCAGGCGCTGCCAGGGTTGCAACCGCCGCCTCGCCAACGCACATTAGCGTGGGGCCTTGACCGAAAAATGCCGAGTGATTCCATGCGCCTGCCGATTCTCCCCCTGCTGATCATGTTGCTTGCCGGGTGCGCCCTGCACGGCCCGGAAAGGACCAATGACTGGCAGCGCGCCGACACCACGCCCGATGAGACCGCCGGGGACCTCCATGCTTGCCGACACAGGGCCGAGCAGCAGGCGGGGCAGGATCAGAAGATCGATCAGGACATGGGCGCCGATCCGACGAGTCAAGGCGATCTGATCACCAATCTCGATCAGTACCAGACGGAAAAGCGCGTCAATGAAATGATCCACGCCTGCATGCAGGCCTTGGGCTACAGCCCTGCCGGCCCGGCGGCGAATTGATGGGCCCACCCCTGAATGGCTGAGCAAAAGATCGTCACCGCTGCCGTCATCATCATCGGCAATGAGATCCTGTCGGGTCGCACCAAGGATGTGAATTTGGGTCATCTCGCCGGGGAGCTGACGAAGCTCGGCATTCGGCTGCGCGAGGCCCGCGTCGTCGCCGATGTGGAGGGCGAGATTGTCGCGGCGGTCAACGATTGTCGGGCGCGTTACGACTATGTGTTCACCACCGGGGGCATCGGCCCGACTCACGACGACATAACCTCGGGCTCCCTGGCGCGCGCGTTCGGCGTGCCGTTGGTGCTGGACGAGCGGGCGAAGGCGATGCTGGAGCGAAACTATCCGCCGGGTGGGCTGAACGAGGCGCGGCTGCGCATGGCCCATGTGCCCGCGGGTGCCGAACTCATCGAAAATCCGGTTTCGGCGGCACCGGGCTTTCGCATGGGAAACGTCTTCGTCATGGCGGGCGTGCCTGCGATCATGCGCGCCATGTTCGATGGCGTGAAGCGCCATCTGGTTGGCGGGCGGCCCGTGCTGTCGCGCACGGTCAGCGCCTTTCTGGGCGAAGGGATCATCGCCAGCGGTCTCGGCGCGCTTCAACAGCGCTATGCCGATCTGGATGTCGGCAGCTATCCGTTTTTCCGCCAGGGCCGTTATGGCGCCAGTTTCGTCTTGCGGGGAACGGACCAAGCTCGGATCGATGCGGCGGGCAAGGAACTGGGTACGCTCATCCGCGAGCTTGGCGCTGACGCAATCGAAGGTGAGCCGCAGGGATAGCTAAAGTCGCCGGCGCCGCCCGCGCGCCGCCCGCGGATTTCAGTTCCTCGAGGCCAGCAATTTCAACGCTCGGCGATCGATCTTGCCCGAGGGCAGCTGGGGAAATTCCGTGACGGCGGTGATTTCGACCGGTCGGGCGGCGGCCGGTAGTCGCCTTGCGCAATGGCGCCGCAGTTCGCCTTCAAGATCGATCCCTTGGCCGACCAGAACCACGGCGCGGATTTCCAGATCGGCCGACCGCCCTGGAACAGCAAAGGCGGCTGCCTCGCGCACGGCAGGGTGCGTCGTCAGCACCGTTTCGATCTCGCCGAGATCGAAACGCTGGCCACGCAGCTTGACCATCT
>JBGPNG010000038.1:0-8991 GCA_041487395.1 Dongiaceae bacterium | reverse complement strand
TCCACTTCGCCGGAAAGCGCGCCAGCCAACTAACCGGAACTGTCCATGACCAATGACGATCTCTGCTATCTCTCCGCCACCGCGGCCGTGAAACTCTTCAAGTCGCGCAAGTTGTCGCCGGTGGAACTGCTCGCCGCCCTCATCGCCCGGGCCGAGAAACTCAACCCGCCGGTCAATTGCTTCGCCGATCGCTATTTCGACGAAGCCCTCGCCGCGGCGCGGCAGTCGGAAGCCCGCTACATGAAGCGGGGTGCAAAACTCAAGCCCCTCGAAGGCATCCCCCTCGCCGTCAAGGACGCCCAGCGCGTCGCCGGCAAGCGCACCACCCATGGTTCGCTCATCTTCAAGGACAATATCGACCGCTACACGGCACCGCCGGCCGAGCGCATTCTCAAGGCTGGCGCTATTGTCCACGCTCGTTCGGCCGCGCCCGAATTTTCCTGCGCGCCCTACACCCATTCCCGTCTCTGGGGTGTCACCCGCACGCCGTGGAATCTCGATTACAGCTGCGGCGGATCGTCGGGCGGCGCTGGCGCGTCGCTCGCCGCCGGTTCGACGACGCTGGCGAACGGTTCCGACATCGCCGGCTCGATCCGCATTCCCGCCTCCATGACCGGCGTCGTCGGCTTCAAGCCGTCTTACGGGCGCAACCCCGACAGCCCTCCCTTCAATCTCGATCACTACAACCACGCCGGGCCCATGGCGCGGACTGTGGCCGACTGCGCCTTGCTGCAAAACGTCATGTCGGGCCCGCATCCCCAGGATATCGTCGCCATCCGGCCGAAGCTGCGCATTCCGCGCGAGCTTGACGCCGATCTGAAAGGCTGGCGCATCGCCTATTCGCCGGCGCTGGACGGCTTCGACATCGATCCCGAGGTGGCGCGCAACACGCAGGCCGCGGTCGAAATTTTTCGCGGCCTGGGCGCCACGGTGGACGAGGTCGCAATCGGCTGGAACAAGGATGAGATCGTGCGCGGATCCTGGGCGCATCTCGGCACCATCTTCGGGCCCTGGATCGGCAAGATGGTGGCAGTGCATCGCGCCGAGATGACGGCTTATGCGATCGACTTCGCCGAACGCGCGCAGCGAATCGGGCCTGGCGAATATCTGGAAAGCCTGGATATCGAGGGCCGCATGTTTGCCCGCCTCGGCGCGCTGCTGCGGCGCTATCGCCTGCTGCTCTGTCCGACCTTGCCGGTGCCCTCAATCAGAGCTGGAGAAGATTATGTCGCCGAGAAACTTGCGATCAACGGCAAGCCGCAGGACAGCATCTGCCATTGGCTGATGACCGTCTGCTTCAACATGATGAGCCGCTGCCCGGTGATGAGCGTTCCCTCGGGCTTTGCCTCGACCGGCGTGCCGACGGGCCTTTCCATCGTCGGGCGGCCCTATGACGACGTCAGCGTATTTCGCGCCGCGACGGCGTTCGAGCGCGCGCAGCCCTGGCTCGATATCCCGGCCCGCCGGCCGAAGCTGTAAAGCCGCAACCGCCAGCACATCGCATCCGGGCAGGCAACGCGCCGCGCGCGAAGTGAACTCGCGCCCGTCGTGCCTTTGTGTCTCTGAGGTTCTCTTCCCTGCTTCGCGCGCTTAGGCCGCCAGACTCTTGCCGCGTACCAGCGCGCCATAATCCGCCATCAACTGGCGGGCCAAGGGTCCGACCTGGAAATTATGCGGGCCGATTTCGCCGACGGGGGTTACTTCCGCTGCGGTGCCGACGATGAAGACTTCGTCCGCCTTGGCCAGTTCCTCCGGCATGATCGCGCGTTCGATCACCTTGATGCCGCGCCGGCGGGCCAAATCGATCACCGTGCGCCGCGTGATGCCATCGAGAAAGCAATCCGGCTTCGGCGTGTGCAATTCTCCGCCGATGCCGAGGAAGACATTGGCACCGGTGGCCTCGGCGATCTGCCCGCGCCAATCGAGCATCAGGGCGTCGGCACAGCCCTCGGCCTCGGCCGCATGTTTCGACAAGGTGCAGATCATGTAAAGCCCGGCGGCCTTGCTTGCCGTGGGCGCGGTGTCGGGCGCCGGGCGCCGCCATTTGGCAATGTTCATGCGGATGCCCTTGTTCAGCGCTTCCGGCGAGAAATAGGCCGGCCACTGCCAGACGGCGATGGCGAGGTGAATTTTACTCTGCTGGGCCGAGACCCCCATCTGCTCGCTGCCGCGCCAGGCAATGGGCCGCACATAAGCATCGGCAAAGCCGGAACGCTCCAGCGTCGCTTCCGTCGCCGCGTCGATCTCGGCCAGACTATAGGGAATCTTGAAGCCGAGGATTTCGGCCGAGCGGATCAAGCGCTGACTGTGCTCGGTCAATTTGAAGACCTTGCCGTTGTAGGCGCGCTCGCCCTCGAACACCGCCGAGGCATAGTGAAGCGCATGGGTCAGCACATGGATCTTGGCGTCGCGCCAGTCGACGAATTTGCCGTCGAACCAGATGACGCCATCGCGATCGTCGAAGGAAGGGCTGCTCATCGGCGGAAGGCTCCCGGGTGGAGGTATCGCTGCGAAGGGGGCAATATACTAAGCAGGTGCCCGCCCGAGTATGGTAAGCAGCATCCGGAAAATAAGTCAACATGGCTGACATAAAATCCCAAGCTAATCCGCTCTTCCTGCGCGAGGACGAACTTCGCCAAGGGATCGAACTCTTGTTCTATGCCTATCGCGATTTCACCGCCGAAGCAGATGCCGTGCTGCAGACCTATGGCTTCGGCCGGGCCCATCACCGCGTCATCTATTTCGTGGGCAGAAATCCCGGCATGCCGGTATCGGCACTTCTCGATATATTGAAGATCACCAAGCAGAGCCTGTCGCGCGTGCTTGGGCAATTGCTGCGCCAGGCGTTCATCCAGCAACGGCCCGGGTCGGACCGGCGCCAGCGCCTGCTTGAACTCACCGCCACCGGCGCCGAGTTGGAACGCCGCTTGACGGAAGACCAACGCGCCCTTGTCGCGCGGGCCTATCGCGCCGCCGGCGCCGACGCGGTGGAAGGATTTCGCAAGGTACTGTTCGGCATGATCAACGAGACCGACCGGCCCAAGGTCGCCCGCAGCGTCATCGTCACGCCGCGGCGGTGATGCGGTAAGCTTCCTCGCCATGGTCGAGCTTGAAGCGACCTGAATGTGGCTTCGCGGTCGCACTCGGCGACTACCGGCCATTCGGGATTTGTTTGGACGGCCGCTCACCGTTTTAGGTGAGACCACCAGCGCTTCGTCCGGCCATACCCGCCCGTTCCCATTTGAGGCCGGCTGGGGCGCAAAAGACAAGCCCGCAAAAGATGGGCCAGACCGCAGCGCGAGGAATCGCGCGCTTGGGGCCCGTGCCGGGGTTGTAAGCGCCGGGCGGCTATAGGGTTTCGGCAGCGGGATCGGTCAGCAACGATGTATGAATGCGTCGATAGCGCCCTACCCCTTCGATTGTTGAAGGCTTGATCGCGCCTGGCGTATTATGGAAGCCTGTCGCCTATCAATCGGGAGGCATTACCATGCGCCGCTTTGCTGTCGCCTGCGCCCTGCTTTTTGCTTTCGCTTATGTGGCTCCCGTCCTGGCCGATCCCCAGTGGATGACCCTGCCTGCGACGCCGGTGCTTCCGAAGGCGGAGCGCAGCGGCTATGCGCCCGTCAATGGCATCAAGATCTGGTATGCGGTGTTTGGCCATGGGGCGCCGGTGATCCTGCTGCACGGCGGGCTCGGCAACTCCAACTACTGGGGCAATCAGGTGCCGGTGCTGGCCAAGCGCTATCAGGTCATCGTCATGGACAGCCGCGGCCATGGGCGCAGCACGCGCAACGACCAGCCCTACGGATATGACCTGATGGCCTCCGACGTCGTCGCACTCATGGACTATCTGAAGATCAAGAAGGCGGCGGTCGTCGGCTGGAGCGATGGTGCGATTTTGGGCCTCGACATCGCCATCCACCATCCCGAGCGGCTGACCAAGCTCTTCGCCTTCGCCGCCAACTCCGATCCGAGCGGCGTGGCGGACATCAGCAAGAGCCCCGTCTTCAACGCCTATATCGCGCGGGCCGAGAAGGAGTACGAGAAGCTTTCTGCCACGCCGACACAATACAATGCCTTCCTCGACCAGATCGGCAAGATGTGGGCGACCCAGCCGAACTTCACCAAGGAGCAGCTGAACGCCATCACCACGCCGACCTGGATCGTCGACGCCGACCACGACGAGGCGATCAAGCGCGAGAACACGGAGTTCATGGCGGCGCAGATCCCGGGCGCAGGCCTGCTGCTCCAGCCGGAGGTCAGTCACTTCTCCTTCTTGCAGGACCGTGACCAGTTCAACCGCGACGTGCTGCATTTCCTGGAGCGTGTGCCGGACGCCAAGTGAGCAGCGGGCGAAATCGCCGGGACTAAACATTTAGCCTAAAATAACCGCCCCCCGTTCGGCACCGGCTTGTCGGGGCCGATCATCACCACCTCGTTTTGGCCGTCGGGGAATCCCAGGACCAGCACTTCCGACACGAACAGGCCGATCTGCTTGTGCGGGAAATTCACCACCGCGGCCACTTGCCGGCCGACGAGATGCTCCAGGCGGTAGTGCTTGACGATCTGGGCCGAGCTGCGGCGCATGCCGATGTCCGCGCCGAAATCGATGGTCAGTTTAACGGAGGGTTTGCGCGCCTCGGGAAAGGGCTCGGCCGCCAAAATCGTGCCGACGCGAATATCGACCTTGCGGAAATCGTCGTAGGAGATTTGCGGGGACGCGGTCGCGGAATCACTTTTTTTCATCGCCCAACGCTATCCGGGCCGCGGGCAAAAGAAAAGACGCCATCTGCATCAACTGGTCCGTTCGCCCCTCACCCTTCGACAGGCCCAGGGTGAGGCCGCTTTGTTTCCCCTCATGCTGAGCTTGTCGAAGCATGAGGGCTACTCAGCGACATTTCAGTTTCAGCACGGGCAAAAGAAAAGACCGCCGCGTTTGGGGGCAAACGCGGCGGTCCTTCACGAGACGGTTTCGCACAAAGGGGGAGAAATCGAAACCGCCGATCCTAATTTGAGATGGGGCGCCGGATTAGGCGGCCTTCTTGGTGAGCTTCGGCTCGAGCGCCGCCTTCACTTCGTCGAAGTTCTCGACGACGCGCTTGCGGATCACTTCGAACGCCTCGGTATTCGACTTCTGGACCAGGTCGGCCAGCTCGGTGACGTTGGAGACAGCCGTCTCGAACGCGCCCTTGGCGGCACTGGTCTGCTTGACGAGCTTGTCCTCGGTGCTGCCGGACGCGACCAATTCCTTGGTCACCTTCTGCAGTTCCTCGGCGGCCTCGCGGACGAACTCCGCCTGGGCCTTGGCGATCGCCTGGACGCCCTCGAACGCGCGCTGATTGGCGGCGGTGAGCGCCTCGATGTTCTTGCGCTGGGACGCGATCAGCCAATTGATGTCGAGATTGGCCGTCTTGCCGTTGCTCCAGAGCTTGCCGAAATCCGCGAAAGCGCGGGTGAACTCGGCCTGCCACTGGCTGAAGTCCGGGGTCTTGACGAATTCGGGATCGAAGAAAGGGGTCGTGCTGCTCTTGGCCATGATTGCCTCCGTTTGGGTTGAGATCGGCGCAGCCATGCTTCGCTGCACAATCTGAGGCGGTATATAGGGGGCTTTCGCAGCTGCGTCAAGAAAAAATATTGCACCGCAACATAATACTATGTATCAGATTGATATATATAGTGTTTTATCATACCGCATCGCGCTTCGCGGAGCGCCGACAACCACCGGCTAGGCGATCGGCGCGGGTGAGCGCCTTGTCCAATGCGGCCATCGTCTTGGCCTTGTCGTCGCTATCGTCCCGGAACCAGGCCCGAAGGCCGGCGAGATAGACCAGGCCCAAGCCCTTCACGCGAAATACACCGCGGACGCCGCTGGAAGAAAGACCGGCGGCCTCCAGCATCGCGGCCATGGAATGATCGAGGCGGGCGAGGCTGCAGGCGAGCGATAGGGGATCGCGGCCCGTATCCTCGGCAATCCGGATCAACCCGGCCTTGTGGCCATGGAGCTTGTCGAAGCGGCGCATCAATAGATCGAACAGACGGTCCTTCGCCGGACCTTCCGGCGCTTCCGCCTCGGCCAGCACGGCGCTGTCGATTTGCCGGCTATATGCGGCGAGTATCGCCTGTTTCGAGGGATAGATCGCATAGCACTCGGCGAGCGACAGCTTTGCGGCCAGCGCGATATCCGCTAGCGACAGATCGCGCCAACCTTTCTCAGCGGCAAGATCCAAGGCGACGTCGATGATATGGGAAGCCGGATCGGCCTTGCTCGTCCCGTTAGCCTTTGCCCTGCGCGGCTTTGCCTTTGCCATGGGGAATCTCCTTGCCCGTTCTGACCGGACCTTCCCCTAAACATAGGAGTGCCCGCGGCGCAAAGGAAGGCGCAGCACCGGTCGATTTCGCGGCCATGATGGAATTCTGGGGCCTCGACCTTCTCGGGCGATCCTATTGGGCGATCTTGACTGATTTGCCGCCGGTCAACCGCAGGAGATCGGCGGGCGTAAGGCGAAACACGGCGAAAGGCGTGCCGGCCGCGGCCCAGATGGCGTCGAACTTGAGCAAATCCTCGTCGATGAAGGTGACGGGCGGGCAGGCATGGCCGATGGGCGCCACCCCGCCGATGGCATAGCCCGTCTTGTCGCGCACGAAATCGGCGTCGGCCTTGCCCAGTTTCTCGCCCAGCAGGGCCGCGACGGCCTTTTCGTCTACCCGGTTGGCCCCGCTGGCGATGACCAGAATGGGCCGGTTCGAGCCCTTGGCGCGGAAGACCAGGGATTTGGCGATCTCGGCCACGCTGCAGCCGATCTGGGCCGCGGCCTCCGCCGAGGTCCGCGTCGTCTCGGCGAATTCGATGACCTGCGTCGCCAGGCCGTTTTCGGCCAGGATTTGCTGGACGCGCGCCGCCGCGGCTCGCAAGGGCAGGTCGCTCACCAGCGCATCCGGCGCCTCAGTTCGCCAGCTCGCGCGAGCGCCGCGTCGCCGCGGCAATGGCTCGATCGAACAGCGGCTGAAGCCCGTCGGCGGCCATGAGGATGTTCAAGGCTTCCAAAGTGGTGCCCTTGGGGCTGGTGACGTTTTGGCGCAACTGCGCCGCCGGCTCGGATGAAAGCCGCGCCAACTCGCCTGCCCCCGAAATGGTGGCGCGGGCAAGGCGCATGGCGAGATCCGCCGGCAAGCCGGCCTTGCGACCCGCCTCCGCCAGAACCTCGATCAACAGGAACACATAGGCCGGCCCCCCGCCGGACAGTGCGGTGACCGGATCGATCAGCCCCTCGTCCTCGACCCAGGCGACCTCGCCGCAAGCGGAGAGCAATGTCTCGGCCAGTTCGCGCTGCTGGCGCGTCACGAGCGGATCGGCAACGACCACGCTGATCCCCCGGCCGATGGCGGCCGGCGTATTGGGCATGGCGCGCAGAATGGCGGCCTTGGCCCCGAGATGGCGCTTGAAATAGGCGATCGTCCTGCCGGCGGCGATGGAGAGGAATAGCGTCTCGGGCCGGGCATATCGCGCGTAATGCGCGATCGCCTCGTCCATGAATTGCGGCTTGACGGCGATAACGACGACATCCGGCGCAAAGCCCGCGGAGACGCCGCTGGGGTCTTTCACATGGCCGATCCCGCGGCCGGCAAGATCGCCGAGCGCATCGGCCGCCGGCTCGACCACAAAGGCATGCGACGGCACCATGCCGCGGGCGAGCCAGCCGCGCAGCATCGCACCGCCCATCTTGCCGCAGCCGACCAGCAGCAGCCGGGTCCCCGAAAGTTCGCCGTTCATCCCATCGGCTCAGGCTTCGCCCACGGTCTCCAGCATGGCCGCTTCGACCGCCTCATCCGGGGTCTTGCCGCCCCACAGAAGGAAGTTGAACGCCGGATAGAAGCGCTCGCATTCGCTGATGGCGATATCCACCAGATCTTCGAGCTGTTCCACGGCCACGCCGCCCACGCCGCGCAGCAGCACCGTATGGCGGAACACGGGCACGGGCTCCTCGACGCAGAGATCGAAATGGCCAAGCCATAGTTTTTCGTTGACCCCGCCAAGCAATTCCAGGAAGGCCGGCCGGCGATGCGGGGGAACGCGCAGATCGACGATGCAGGAAAAACAGATGGCGCTCAGATCCTCCTGCCAGACGAAATAAAGACGGTAGTCGGACCAGCGCCCTTTCAGTTCGACCATCATCTCTTCGGCGGAATTGCGGTCGAAGCGCCACTCGTTGGCGTCCACCAGCTCTTCCAGAACGTCGAGGGGATTGTTTTGGCTTTCGACCGTATCGACCGTGAGACTGGACATCGATGCGCCCCCTTTATACCCAGACGGCGACAGGGCGCGGCCGGCAGGCCAGCCGAACCCTAGTATTAGTTTAGGAAAACGAGATACCCACCAGATTTAGCGTGCCAAATCCGGAGTCCGGGCGCAATAGCCGATTTACGACAAATCGAAGAATGTTTGCCGAATGCTGGGAAAACGGCCGCCAGCGGCCGAATTCAGCGCTCTTGGCCGCCGGATCCAGTCCGGCCTTTGGGTTTCGGCCGGCCCTTGGATTCCGGATTTGCGGCTTCCGCCCTGAGCCGCGCCTCCAACCGATCGAAGCGGGCCGTCAGGTCTTCCTGCTCGCCGCGGGCCTTGGCGGCCATCGCCTTCACCGCCTCGAACTCCTCGCGCTTCACCAGTTCCATGCCGGAGAGGATGCGCTCGAACTGCTGGCGCAGCCGGGCTTCGACTTCCTGTTTCACGCCGCCGATGCCGCTGAGCGCGCCGGCCGCGACTTTTGCCAGATCGTCGAGAATGCGATTGTCCATGGCCATGAGGCCTCCTTCGGCCCGGACCTTAGTCGAGATCGCGCCCGCGCGGCAGCGCCAAGATCAAGAATGCGGCAGCGCCGAGTTCAATGGCCGCGACGATCGCCGGCGGCAACGGAAGCATGTCGACAGCCGCGAGCACGATGTCATGCAAGCCAAAAAAGAAGATCGACCGAAGAAGATCGACTCCGAGCTACG
>JBGPNG010000037.1:0-9035 GCA_041487395.1 Dongiaceae bacterium | reverse complement strand
TGGATTTTCTCAAGCTCGTCGGCGTCCTGCCCGCGTCGTCGTGGCGGTCGCGGGTCGGCCGCGAAGCCGAGATCCTTAATTCTTGCGACACCAGCCTCTCGTTCTGAAACGATCAATACCGGGGCGGATCAGGTTGGGGAGAACAGACAGACTGATCTTCGTCTGGCTGTACCGGTTATTTCCGTCTCTGCTTGAGGCCGCGGTGATCTTTTAACCTGAACCGCTGGTGCGTTGGCACCGAGGCGGGCTTTCGATCTCTTCGTCGTATGGACCAATGTCACCGCGCATCCGACGGCCGAGTGGATTGTCGGGCAGATAACTAAGTTCTTTCCGTGGGATGACGCGCTGCAATGCTTCATTCGCGATCGGGACGGCTGCTATGGGAGCGCATTCACGCGGCGGCTCCAGGCCATGGGCATCCGAGACCGACCTACCGCGCCCCGCGCTCACCCTGGCAGAATGGCCATGTAGAACGGCTGATCGGATCGATCCGACGCGAGTGCATCGACCATGTCGTGATCTTCAACGAGGCACATCTCCGGCGCGTCCTGACGGTCTATGCCGAATATTACAATCGCGCGCGGACACGCCTCGCGATTGCGAAAGATACGCCGTTAGGACGCGCCAAGCAGCTCCGCGGGTCCATCGTGTCCGTCCCTCTGATGGGCGGCCTACACCACCAATACATCCGGGTGGCATAAACGGCAGGCACAGGGAACTTAAAGCGCGGATCAGGGAATTGATCGAGGCACCGATTAGAGCTTGCGATCAGGTGAGCGTCTCACCGCCGACAAGCGGAGAGTTTGTCACTCGGCCTGCAGGTCAAACAGATACTCGGTCCGGGAACATCACCCGATCGGGTCGCGGATGAGTGGAGACGTCGAGCAGTGGATGCCCCCGCCATTTAGCTGCATGCGGTCATAAGGGACCACGATCATCTCCACTTTGTTCCGTGCGAGCTCGTCAAGGGTCCTGTTTGATGCGCCTTCTGGCATGATGATGCGTCCCGGCCGAACAGCGAGGCAATTCACGACCCAGCTGCTGTCGGCTGGCGTTATTTCAATCGTTCTGATTTTCAGCTCCTTCAGCTTATCGAGGAACCAGTAGGGCAGCTGGGATGGGTCGACCAGGGCCAGATCGACATCGATCATGACAATGGCCCCGTCGATATGGATCGAATAGCCGCACAGGTCCACGCACAGGAGCTCGACATTCTGGCGACGCAGAACCTCGGCCACTTGGCTCGCCCCTTCGTCATTCACCCGAATAGAGCGGCCGATCACGGCCGTCTTCGCGTTGAGCCAGGCGAAGCTGCCGCCTTCCATCGTAGCCGTCCCATGGAGCGTTCTCAGAATAGGAACGCCGTGTTTGGCGAGCGTTCTGGTGGCGATCAACTCCTCGCCCCGCCGAATCCGCGGCGCCATGCGACAGACGATGGCGCCTCCTTTTACGGCGATCACCGAGTCGCGCGTGTAGCAGGACTTGAGGCGTCCGCCTATATCCCCTTCGAGAAATACGACCTCGACGGCTGCCTTGCGCAGTGTCTCCACGAGAGCATCGTGCTGGCTCTGCATTTCCGCGATGGGCGGAATCGTATCGCTCTGCCAATACCAACCGGACTTGAGGTCCCCAAACGACCCGATTGCTTCGATGCGCTTGGTGGGGTCGACGATCTTCATCTCGCTGCCCGGCCGGTGCATCAAGACCACGCGAAGCTGCCCCACGTCATTGTCGCAGCCCCAGGCCCGCCCCCATCCGCGTTCCAACTCGCCACGTGTCTCGAACGCCGGTTCCGGCTCGGCTCCGAACATCTTCATTGTCTGATTGTAGATATGAGTGGCGTCGGCTGACGATGACATGGGGCCTGTCCCTCAAGCATTCACATTGGGTTTAAGACCGTGCCGGCAATCATATGTCGGCTCGGGCCGTGAGCATGGCGCATTAGGGTAGTGGATTTGTCTGCCGCTGTCAGAGGATCTCGATCAGGGTTTAGATCGACGCCCGCCTTCCTTCGCCTATGCTTCCCCGCCTTAGTTCTGAATCCGCCGCGTGTGGCCGCCGTCGACCACGACATTCGCGCCGTTGACATAGCTCGCCATGGGGCTCGCCAGAAACGCCACGACATTGGCGATCTCCTCGGGTTTGCCCATGCGGCGCATAGGGTTCTTCTCGACGATCGAGCGAAACAGCTCAGGATCGTTCTGTTCGACGTCATGCCAGAAGCCACCGTTGAAATAAATCGGACCCGGGCTCACGACATTGGCGCGGATACCTTTCTTCGCAATCTTGCCGGAGAGCGACTTCATATAGAACAGGAGAGCGGCCTTCATGGCCCCATAGGCCGATTCCGAATAACCATAGTCCTCCACGCCCGAGATGGACGCGATCGCGACGATCGTTCCGCTGCCCGACTTTTCGAGCATCGGAAGCGAGGCGGCGACGCCTGTGACCGTGTGCATAAGGTCGATGTCGAAGCCCTTTCTGAAATCCTCGGGCGCAGCGCCGGCGGCAAGGCCGCTCGCGTTGGCAACAAAGATGTCGAGGCCACCGAGAGCGCGCGCACCGTCGGCGATCCATGATTCCAAAGCTTTCGGATCGGCAACGTCCACGGCCCGGCCGAACACCTTGGCGCCCTCGACCTTGAGTGCCTCTACGGTGTCCGCGACCTGGGCGGCGTTGCGGGCGCAGATGGCGACAGAGCAGCCTTCCTGGGCGAACCGTTCGGCAATGGCCCTGCCGATACCCCGTGTCGATCCCGTCACGAACGCCTTGCGGCCCTTGAGTTGAAGGTCCATCGCTGCTGGCTCCTCTCGTCATTATTGGTGAAAAACGTCGGCCCGGCCGTTCAGCCCCGTGAAACGTGGATTGGCGGTTTGCGGTTCCGCCACGGCATGGCCTCCTCGAGCACCGCCCCGAGCTCGATCAGCAGGTGGTCCTCGGCTGGCCTCGCTCCCAGCTGCACGCCGATCGGCAGACCGCTCGAATGCATTCCGAGCGGCAGCGAGATGGCCGGCTGGCCGGTAACGTTATAAACGACCATGAACTGCTGGGGCCGCTCCTCATGGACGATGAATTCTTCGGGCGGCAAATCCACGTTCATATTATAGATGCCGAGCAGGGGCGCTACCTGGGCCGCGGTCGGGGTCACCCAGACATCGTATTTGGTGAAGAAGGCGCCAATTTCGCGCCGCGCATTGTTCATGTAGGCAAGGGCATCCAGGTAGCGCGTGTGGGGCACGGTCTTGGCAAATTCGTAGAATCTGAGCGTCGCTGCCTCGACGGTGTCGGGGCCGACCTTGCGGCCCGTCTGGCGGGCATAACCGTCGAGCCTGCGGTCGAAGGCGAAGAACCAGATACCCAGGCACGCGCGACCGATTTCCGGAAGATCGAGCGGCGGAGCCGCCTCAATCACCTGGTGAGCGCGGCTGGCAAGGATTTCGGCCGCCTTCTTCACTGTTGCAGCGACCTCTGGGTCGACCGGCGCATCCATCAGCGGCGTCGCCGACCAGGCGACCTGGAGCGGGTTGCCCGGCAGCCGCAGATGATCGGCGTAGGCCTTCGGCGGCGGCTTGATGACGAACGGATCTCCAGGCTGGGGTATGGCAAGGCAATCGAGCATTGCGGCGGTGTCGCGCATTGTCTTCGTCTGCACGAAATTCATGGCCATGCCGTAGCCCCACTCGTCGAACATCGGGCCCGAGGAGATGCGCCCGCGCGAGGGCTTGAGGCCGATGCCCCCGCACCAGGCGGCTGGCCCCCGGATCGACCCGCCGATGTCGGAGCCATGCGCCATCGGCACGACGCCAGCCGAAACGGCCGCTGCTCCGCCGCCCGTTGATCCGCTTGCCGAATGGCCCTTTTTCCACGGGGTAGAGGTGTTGCCGTAGAGAAGGTTCTCCGAGGAGCTGGCCATCGAGAATTCGGGCGTATTGGTGCGCCCGAGGATGTTGACGCCCGATGCCTTCAGGAGTGTAGCGAAGTTGCTGTCGATCTCCCCAACCATGCCCTTGCAGAGGCGGCTGCAGAACTCGGTTTTGCGACCTTTCAGATGCGGCCCCACATCCTTGATGAGAAACGGCACGCCGTGAAAGGGGCCGCGTCCGAGCGTATTCGGATCGAGCCCGTCGATCCGGTCGGCGTAGATCTCGATGACGGCATGGATTTGCGGATTGACCGCTTCGATGGCATTTGCGGCGGCCTCAGCGAGTTCGCGAGAGCTGACCTCCTTCCGCCTGACGAGCCCGGCCAGCCCGAGCGCATCCTGGGCCGCATATTCGGTAAGCTTCATGGTGGGTTCCCCTGCTTCCGCCACGTTTGCCAATACCATGTTTCGCAGTCGCCTGACTCCGCTCAGAGTGGATGCAGGCAAGCGTGCGCCCGCCCCGGCCCGGCCGGCATCAGATGCGGTGGCGCGGCCCGGCATTCCTCGCCGGCCCAGGCACAGCGCGGCGCGAAGGCACAGCCGGGCGGCGGATTGAGCGCGCTCGGCAACTCGCCCGTCACGGGCTTCAGCCGACCACGCAGCTTCGGGTCGATGGAGGGGACGGAATCGAGAAGTCCGCGCGTATAGGGATGACGAGGCGAGGCGAACACCTGTTCCACCGGGCCCTCCTCGACCATCCGGCCGAGATACATGACCAGCACCCGATCGGCGATATTCTCGACGGTTGCCAGGTTGTGGGAAATGAAGAGATAGCTCAGACCCAGGCGTTTCTGCAGGACCTGCAGCAGGTTCAGCACTTGCGCCTGTATCGAGACATCGAGCGCCGCAGTCGGCTCGTCGAGAATCAGCAACTTGGGCTCCAGCGCGAGCGCCCGGGCGATGGCGATGCGCTGGCGCTGGCCGCCTGAGAACTCATGGGGGAAGCGAGCCAGATGCTCGGATCCCAGGCCGACCTCTGTCAGATGCCGCAGCACCCTCTCCGTAAGGGCCTTGCCCTTGAGGCCATAGGCAGTGACCAGCGGCTCGCCGACAATGTCCCTGATCCGCATGCGCGGGTCGAGGGAGGAGTAGGGGTTCTGAAAGACGATCGACAGCCGCTGGCGCCATTTCAGCGCGCTACGGTCGCTCGTCCCTTCGAGGTCCGCACCTTCAAATCGCACGAAACCGCTGTCCGGGCGGATCAGGCGCAGGAGCGAGAGCGCGACCGTTGTCTTGCCGCAACCCGACTCGCCGACCAAGGCGACGGTCTCGCCCGAAGCCACCGTGAAGCTGACGTCCTCCACCGCGCGGACGACTCCATGCCTCGTCGCGAAGTGCTTAGTCAGGTTCTGGACGGACAGAAGCTCGGTCATGAGGCCAGGGTGCCAACGTCTTCGCTACTGCCGGCGGGGGCCGGAAGCGGGTGATGACACGCAATACTACGGCCGCCATTCGTCTCGCGCATTGCGGGCACTTCGCTGGCGCAGCTCGGCCCGGCGGAAGGGCAGCGCGGATGAAAGGCGCATCCGGGCGGCGGTGCCGCCATGTTCGGAACCGTTCCGGGGATCTGCATGAGCTCTGTGCGGCCACGCCCCAGCATCGGCACGGCACGCAGCAGACTGGCGGTGTAGGGGTGCGCCGGGCTCGCCAACAGGCCATCGACCGACCCCGACTCCATCACGCGGCCCGCATACATCACCGCGAGCCGATCGCACACGCTCCCGACCACGCCGAGATCGTGGGTGATAAAGAGCACCGTGAGGCCGTGCTCGCGGGCGAGGTCGCGCAACAGCACGATGACCTGAGCCTGGATGGTAACGTCGAGGGCGGTGGTCGGCTCGTCAGCGATCACCAGCTTCGGCTTGCAGGCGAGCGCCATGGCGATCATGACGCGCTGGAGCTGTCCGCCTGACAGCTGGTGTGGGTATTTGTGCATGGCCCGATCGGGATCGGCGATGCGCACCTCCGTAAGCGCCGCGATGGCGATCCCTCGCGCAGCGGCCTGCTGGATACGACGCACGTTGACAATGACATCGGTCAGCTGCCGGCCGATCGTGAAGAACGGATTGAGCGCCTTGCCGGGGTTCTGGAAGATCATCGCCGCCACGCCGCCGCGGAGCCGCTCGTTGTCGGCATCGAGGGCCCCGACCACCTCATGTCCATCGAGCCGGATACTGCCGGTGACGCGCCCGGGCGGCGGCACCAGGCCGAGACAGGCAAGGGCCGTGATCGACTTGCCGCTGCCGGACTCCCCGACCAGCCCCATCACCTCGCCTTTCGCGACAAAAAGAGTGCAGCCCCGGACCGCCTTCACCGTGCGTTCGAGGCCGGGGAATTCGACATGGAGATCCCTGATCTCAAGGAGGTTATCCGTCATGACGGCATTGCCAGCCTGCGGTACGAAGACGCCTCCGGGCTGGCCGGTGGGCGCCGTCGTCGCCACGCCCACACTCGAAGCCTAACTCCAACGGTTCGAAGCCAGGCCATGCGGGCCCTAATGGCGCTACTGCTGCTTGGGATCAAGCGTGTCGCGGATTCCGTCGCCGACAAGATTCACAGCTAGCACGGTGACGAAAATGGCAAGGCCTGGGAACGTGACCGTCCACCAGTTGTCGATAAAGCGCGTGCGCGACAAGGCGGCCATCAGGCCCCATTCCGGGGTCGGCGGCTGGGCGCCGATGCCGATGAAACTGAGCGAGGCGGCGGCAAGGATGGCGTAACCGAAATCCATCGAGCCCTGAACGATGATGGGGGTGAGCGAGTTGGGCAGGGCGTGACGGAGCATGATGCGCACACTGCCCACTCCCATGGCGCGCGCTGCCGAGATGTAAAGTTCGTTGTTGATCCGCATGACGGCGCCGCGAACGATCCGCGAATACCAGGGGAACCAGGATACGGCGAGCGCCATCATGGCGTTGAAGAGCCCAGTGCCCAGCGCCGCCGTGATGGCGATCGGCAGGAGCAGCGGCGGGAATGCAAGGAATACGTCGGAGATGCGCATGAGCGCCGTGTCGAGATGCCCGCCAAAGTAGCCGGCGACAAGCCCGATGGGAACGCCGATGGCCATCGCGAGCGAGATGACGACCACACCCACCATGAGCGAGGTGCGCGCGCCATAGAGAACCTGCGAGAAGATGTCCTGACCGAGATCGTTGGCCCCCATCAGATGTTGCCGGCCCGGAGGCATCAACTTGTCGAGGAAGTTGATCGCCGTCGGGTCGTAGGGCGCGATCAGCGGCGCGAAGATCGCGGCGAGCACGATGGCCAGAAACAGGGAGCAACCGACCACGAAGAGGACATTATGCTTGGTGAAATGCAATAGGCGCACGGTCGTTGTGACCTTGCGCGCGGCGGAGACGGCGACGTTGACAACTTCGGCTGTCATGAGGAACGGAGCCTCGGATCGACAAGGAAATAGAGCAGGTCGACGATCAGATTGATCGTCAGGTAGGCGCTGGCCAGAAACAGGGTCACGCCGACGGCAGCCGGATAGTCCGATTCTGTAATTGCCCTGACGACATAGCCGCCGATACCGGGCCAGTCGAATACGTATTCGGCGACGACCGCGCCGCCGAGCAAATAACCGTAAGTGAGGCCGATTACAGTAAGCAGCGGTATGAGCGTCGCTTTCAGCGCATAGCGGAAATAGACGTTGCGCCGTGGCAGGCCATAGGCAAAGGCCGTGCGCACATAGTCCTCGGTGAGCGCCTCGACCATCAGATTGCGTGTAGTTCGGGAGACGAGGGGCAGGTTGGCGAGCGTCAGCGTGGCGAGCGGCAGCATGATATGGGCCGCGACGTCCCGGAATGCGACCAAGTCGCCGGCGAGCAGGCTGTCGATCAGAAACAGCCCCGTCACTGCCGGGAAGCGATGATCGAGCAGGGTCGCGCTCGCCATGCGCCCCTGTAGCGGCAGCCAGCCGAGCCAACCATAGAAGGCCATTTGCAGTAGCATGCCAAGCATGAAGGCGGGCAGCGCCACGCCAGCAACGGACAAGCTGCGCACGAAGTGATCGATTGGCGAGTTTGCCTTGACGGCGGACAAAACGCCGATGGGAACGCCGATCAAAATGATACAGATGGCGGCCAGGGTGGTGAGCTCGACCGTCGCCATCAGCCGCTGCCCGATGTCCTGAAGGACGGGCTGGTTGGTCAGAAAGCTCTTACCGAAGTTGCCCTGGGCGATTTCGCCAAGGAAGCGCAGATACTGCCGCCACAGCGGCAGATCGAGGCCGAGTTGATGCTTGACCGCCGCGACCTGATCTTGGGTAGGCCGGTGACCCAGCATCACCTCGACGGGCGAGCCCGGCAGAACATGGGTCAACAAGAAGGTGATGGTGAGCACGCCGATCAGCGTGCCCACCATCAGGATCAGGCGCTGCACGACATAGCGTGCCATGCCGAGAGCCCCTTCGTAGTCGGATCGGCGCTCTCGGCCGATCAGCCGCCGGTACGGTGGAGCCCGTAGAAGAACACCGTCTCATATGCCGGATCGGTCGTGATGCCCTCCAGGTTCGCGCGATGCGGTACGATGCGCAGCGTATCGGCGATGAAAATCGCCGCCGCGTCGTCGATCACCTTCTGATAGGCCTTCCTCCAAGCCTCTGCAGAGGCCGCCTTGTTGACCGCCTCGAGCTTCGTGCCGTCGTCGATCCACTTGTCGACATCGGGGTTGGAGTAGTGGCTGAGGTTGAAGCTCACCTCCTTCTGGGTCTGGAAATTCGCGGCCGGCTGGATGGTCGCGTAGTCGGGCCAGTTGCGGTATGGGAAGACGTTGAACGACGTCTCGAGGTGCTTCTGCTTGTCCCACATGACACCCCACTCGCCCTGCACGATCTCGACCTTGACGCCGACCTTGGCGGCATCGGCCTGGACCAGAAGGGCGATATTTTTGAGAACTTGGACGCCACCGTAGGCGACCCAGGTGATCTTCCACTGGTCCTTCGGCACGCCGGACTCATCCAACAGCTTTTTGGCCAGATCCAGATCGAACTTGGGCATGTCGTATTTGGCCGCCCCCGGCATCGCCATCGGCGTCGGACCTTGTGGCACCGAGGCAAGGCCGGCGTAGATTTGTTTCGAGATAGTCTCGTAATCCACGATATGGGTCAGCG
>JBGPNG010000036.1:0-9057 GCA_041487395.1 Dongiaceae bacterium | reverse complement strand
TCCAATGTCGCCGTGGCGATGACCACGGGCCAGTAGGCCGACCGCTCTTCTCGTTTGCCTCAGAATCTAGAATTTCGGCAGGGCAATGCCGCTCGCGGCAAGCTCGGCGGCCAGTGCCGCCTTCAACCGATCGAGACCGGCTGGGGTCTTGGATTCGCAACGCGCGACCAGCACGTCCTGGGTATTTGAGGCGCGCAGCAACCACCAGCCATCGGCCGTGCGAACGCGAACGCCGTCGATATCGCTGACGTCCGCTCCCGCTTGACCAAGGCGCTTGGCCACTTCGCCGACGACTTCGAATTTACGCACATCGCTGCAGGCAAAGCGTAACTCCGGTGTATTGATGACCTGAGGCAGCCCATCGCGCATCGCGGCCAGGCTTTCGCCGGCGCGGCTGGCGATGCCGAGGATGCGCACGGCCGCATAAAGCGCGTCGTCGAAGCCGTAGTAGCGGTCGGCGAAAAAGATGTGGCCGCTCATCTCGCCGGCAAGCGGCGCGCCGGTTTCGGCCATCTTTGCCTTGATCAGCGAATGGCCCGTGCGCCACATCAGCGGCTGGCCCCCGGCCCGTGCGATTTCATCGAACAGCACTTGGCTTGCCTTGACGTCGGCGATCACAATGGCGCCCGGGCGATCGGCCAGAACTTCGCGGGCGAAGAGGACAAGCAATTGATCGCCCCAGAGTATACGACCCTTGCCGTCGATCACGCCGATGCGATCGCCGTCGCCATCGAAGGCGATGCCGAGATCGGCCTGGACCTCCGCCACCTTGGCTTGGAGGTCGATAAGATTTTCCGGGACCGTGGGATCGGGGTGATGGTTGGGAAACCGGCCGTCGATGGTCTGGTGCAACATCACATGCTTGCCCGGCAGGCGCGCGGTCAGTTGCGCCATCGCTTCGCCAGCGGCACCGTTGCCGGCATCCCAGGCGACCGTCAGAGGACGGCGGCCGCGATAATCCCGCAGCAGGCGATCGACATAGGTCGTGAGCACGGGGCGATCCTCGGCCGATCCGCGCGGACCGCCGGCGTAGGCGCCGGCTGCCGCGATCTCGGCAATGCGCCGGATCGCCGCGCCGTAGAAGGCGCCCTTGCCCAGCATCATCTTGAAGCCGTTGTAGTCGGCCGGGTTGTGCGATCCCGTCACCATCACGCCGCCGTCGAGTTCGAGGGAGTGCACGGCGAAATAGAGCATCGGGGTCGGACCAAGCCCGACCCGCAAGGCGGCGACGCCGCCGTCCCGCAGGCCCTCGACCACGGCCGCTTCCATCGCGGGCGAACTCAGCCGCCCATCATAGCCGACCGCTGCTTTCCGCCCCCCGGCCTCGCGCAGCACGGTGGCGAAGCCGCGGCCGACGGCATAGGCATCGTCGGTCGACAGAGTTCGCCCGACGACCCCGCGGATATCGTATTCGCGGATCACCGTCGGATCGAAGCGATGCTGGTTCTTGGCCACGTTGGTGAAGCCTAGGGCCGCCCGACGCTGCTGTAGCGGAACCCGACTTCCGCCATTTCCGCCGGGTTATAGATGTTTCGCAGGTCGACCAGGACCGGTTGGCGCAACAGCGACTTGACGCGCACCAAATCAAGGGCGCGGAACTCGTTCCACTCCGTGATGATGACGAGCGCATCGGCGCCGGTCATGCAATCGTAGGCATCCCGGCAATAGACGAGATCGGGCATCTGTTTTTTGGCTTCGGCCATGCCTTCGGGATCGAACGCCCGTACGGTGGCACCGGCGGCCCGCAATGCGGGCAGGATGACGACGCTGGGGCTGTCGCGCATGTCGTCCGTATTCGGCTTGAAGGTCAGGCCGAGGGCGGCAACCGTCTTGCCTTTGCCCGAACCGCCCAGCGCGCTGATCACCCGATCGGCCATGGCTCGCTTGCGCGCGTCGTTCACGGCCACGACGGTCTCGACAATCTTCAGGGGCGCGCCGTGATCCTGGGCGGTCTTGACCAGGGCCAGCGTATCCTTGGGAAAACATGAACCGCCGTAGCCGGGGCCGGCATGCAGGAATTTGCGCCCGATGCGGCCGTCGAGGCCGATGCCGCGCGCGACATCGTTGACGTTGGCGCCGACTTTTTCGCAAAGATCGGCGATCTCGTTGATGAAGGTGATCTTGGTCGCCAGGAAGGTATTGGCGGCATATTTGATCAGCTCAGCCGTTTCGATGCTGGTGAAAACGATCGGGGTCTCGATCAGATAGAACGGCCGGTAGAGCCGGCGCATGACTTCGCGCGCGCGCTCCGAATCGGCACCGATGACGACACGATCGGGCCGCATGAAATCGCCGATGGCCGAACCCTCGCGCAGGTATGCTGGGTTCGAGGCCTCGTCGACTTCCGCCGTTGGCCGGGTCCCATGCACGATGCGCGCCACCTCGCGGCCGGTGCCGACCGGAACGGTCGATTTCGTGACGATGAGCGTATAGGCGTCGAGAGACTCGGCGATCTCGCGGGCAGCCGCATGTACGTAGGACAGATCGGCATGGCCGTCGCCGCGGCGCGACGGCGTGCCCACGGCGATGAACACGGCATCGGCCCCCGTCACGGACGCCGGGACGTCGGTGGAAAACGACAGGCGGCCGGCCCGTACATTGTTCTCGACCAGCGTGTCCAGGCCAGGCTCGTAGATCGGCATCTTGCCTGACTTGAGGCCGGCAATCTTGTCCGCATCCTTGTCGACGCATATGACGTCGACGCCGAACTCGGAAAAGCAGGCGCCGGAAACGAGGCCGACATAGCCGGTGCCGATGACGGCGATCCGCATGAGCGTGGTTCCTTAAGGTTAGGCTTTGCAGGCGTAGTCGCGGATTATGTTGCGAACCGCGCCACTGATGATTGGATGTTGCAGAGCATAGGCAATGGTCGCCTCGATGAATCCGGCCTTGTCGCCGCAGTCGAAGCGAACCCCCTCGAACCGATAACCGTTGAAGGGCCCATGCCCGATCATGCGGGCCAACGCATCGGTCAACTGCACCTCACCGCCGGCGCCCGGCTCCTGTTCGGCAAGGATGTCGAAGACCTGGGGCTGGAGGATGTAGCGCCCGATGATGGAAAGGGTGGAGGGCGCATCCGCGGGTTTCGGCTTTTCGATCAGGCCCTTGACCTCCGTCAGGCGTCCATCCTCGCGGCCCGTCTTCAGCACGCCATAGCGGTTCGTATGCTCGCGGGGCACGTCCATGACTGCCACCAGATTGCCACCGACGCGATTGTAGACATCGACCATCTGTTTCAGGCAGGGCGTGTTCGCCATCACCATATCGTCGGCAAGCAGCACGGCCACGGGTTCGCCGGCCGCCAGGTGCCGCGCGCACCAGACGGCATGGCCCAGGCCCCGCGGATGCTGCTGGCGCAGATAGGCGACCTGGCCCGGCACGGGCAGCAGATCGTCGATCAACGCCAATTCCTTGCGCCGCCCGCGCCCGGTCAGCGTATCGTGCAACTCATAAGAATGGTCGAAATGGTCCTCTATCGCCGATTTGCCGCGCCCGGTGACGAAGATGAATTGCTCGATTCCTGCGGCCTTCGCCTCCTCCACCGCATATTGGATCAGCGGCTTGTCGACGACCGGCAGCATTTCCTTCGGCATCGCTTTGGTCGCCGGCAGGAAACGGGCGCCGAGACCACCGACCGGGAAAATGGCCTTGCGAACGGGTCTGATTGTCATGCGAATTCCGTGCGGTTCGAGGTTGTCTTTGTGCCATAGGGTTCCCGCCTTGACAACGGCGGCGGGCAACCTGGCGGTTAACCGCCCAGCAGCCGGTCGCGGGCCTGGTTTAGCCGCGCGGCGAGATAAGAAGATCCACCGTGATCGGGATGGACCTTCATCATCAGCCGGCGATGGGCCTCGCGAATATCGGCCGGGGTCGCCTCCGGCGAAAGGCCAAGCACGTCGAGGGCTTCCTCTCGCGTCATGATGCCGCCCGGCGAAGCGCCATTCGCGCGCGATCCGGCGTTCTCGCCGGCATTGCGCCAATCCGTGCCGTGAATCCGATCGAGATAGGCCTCCAGCACCGGCACCCCTTCCTGATCCCTGGCGCGGACTTCCGCCAAAAGATCGACGAGTTCGGCAAGCTTGAGATCGGCCAGGCGACGATCCCTGAAACGACCGGCCTTGATCCGGCCATCGACCGTGCCGCTGTCATGGTCGAGGGTCACGCTGAGATAGCCGGTCTCGATTCCCGAGGAGTGGCCGCGCCGGGACCCGATATCGGCGGCGCTGTGCCTATTCCGCCAATGCCGCCACAAGGGATAGAGCACACCCGCCAACAGGAAGAGCAATCCGAAACGACCGACGACGAACAGCAGGCCAATACCGATGATCGCGATGGCGATAGCGACATACTTCATCAAACGCGCCAGGGTCGCCGGATTGATCTCGGCCAGCCAGCGCAGGCCATAGACCAGGAAGACCATGACGATGAAGCCGAGGGCAAAATAGGCTGGCATCGCTATTTCTTACCAAGCTGGCGCGTGAGCAGCAGTGCCTGACCGCCGGTACTGCGGCTGAAATCTTCCAGCGCCTTGCGTCCACCGGCGGCATAGACCGCAACCGCGCGCAGCAATTCGCGCAACTGCTTGGCGCTGCCGGCATCGAAGGGGCAGCACGCCCCGCCGCTGAGCCGCGCCATCTGCTGGAACGCCGCCTCGGCCGCCGGATCGCGGCCTTCGTGAAAAAGGAAGACCGGAAGGCCCAGCACGCCGAGCTGGCCAGCGAGTTCGCAAAGCTGGTCGATCGCCTCTTCCATCGCATCGCCCACAAAGACGAGCGCATTGACGCGCTCGCGCTTCGTCTCGGCAATCGCATGGCGCAGCACGCGGCCGATCTGGGTTCGCCCGCCTAGGCAATGCACGCCGGTCATGCGTTTCATCAATTCGACGGATTGGCCGAGCCAGCGCGAAGCCTCGAATTCGCCGAACCCGCGGTAATAGACGAGTTGGATATCCAGCCCGCCAAGCGCCGCCGCTTCGGTGAACATCTCTGCCTGCAGGCCGCAAGCCCGATCCCAGGTCGGCTGGCGGCTGGCGGTGGCGTCGAGGGCGAAGATCAATCGTCCGCGCGCGCCAGCGGCCCGCACCGCGGGCATGGCTGCGAGCTTTTGCAGAAACGCGTCGACCACTCCGCCCGTCGAACGCTCGGGCAGTTTCTTGCCGGGCTGTTTGTCGCGATCGCCCATGCCATGAGAGGTAATACAGACAACGCCGAAGCGCTAGGCCCCCTCAGGGGCCAGCGGGGCAATTCCGATGGCCTGCAGCAAGGCCCGTACCTCTTGCCGGGCCGCCACATGCGACATGTTCAGGGCAGGCGCGCCTTTGCCGATGTTCAGGTCGAGCAGTGTCAGGCCGCGCGGAAAAAGCTCGCGAAAGATGACGCGCTCGGAGAAACCGGGTGCCAGGCGAAAGCCGATGCGCTTGGAAAGTTGCTCCAACAGGCGGCCGATATCCCGTTTGTTGCGCGCGTCCAGGCTGGAAAGACGGTTGCGCATGACTATCCAATCGATCGAACCGCCGTCCGCCATCGCTCGGCGTTTGCGTTGCTCCCACACTGCTTCGGCATAGATGCTGGGGCCGCGAATTTGCTTGCCGGTGCCGTCGAGACGCGCCAGCAAATCGAGATCGAGAAAGCTGTCGTTGAGCGGCGTGACCAGGACATCGGCGTGGGCGTGACCGATGCGCGACAGGCCCGTATCGCTGCCGGGGGTATCGACCACGACAAAATCGCAATCGGCGAATTCCGCCAGGGCGGCGGTGAGGCGGGAACGATCCTCGGCGGCGGCGGCGGCCGCGGAATCGAGCCGGCTTGCCTCGATGGCGATATGGCGCGAGAGCGGTAGGGGAAGATCGGCGGCCGTGGCGCGCCGGTTCTCCACATAACGGGTGAGCGTGCCCTGGCGGGCGTCGAGATCGAGGCTGCCCACGCTGGCATCCGAGCGCAACAAGGCGACGATCAAATGCATCGCGGTGGTCGATTTGCCCGAACCGCCCTTCTCGTTGCCTAGAACAATGATCTGCGGCCGCCGCCCGGCGATGCCCGCGCGGGGCAGCAAACTCACGCCGGTCGGACCCAGATGGCCGTATCGTGAAAGACGGCACCGCCCTTGGGCGGGCCGGCGTCGGCACTGGTGAGCGTATTAATGCCGCTGCCTTCCTCGAAAGCGCTGTTCGGCCAGATGCTCTCGACGACCACCACGCCCGGCTGCAGCCCATCGAAGGGCCGGGCATGGAGAACGATACTGCCGCGCCGATTGCCCAGCCGGATGCGGTCGCCTTCAGCCAGACCCAGACGCGCGCAATCCGCGGGATGGATCATCGCCGTCGGACGGCCTTCGCGGGCGAGCGAGCCTGGCGTTTCCGTAAAAGTCGAATTGAGGAACTGGCGCGCCGGTGCCGCCACCAGGCGAAATGGGTGTTCGCGATCCGCAGCGTCGATCAGCGCTGCCTGGTCCGGCAGCACCGGCATTTCGGCATGGGCGACGCCGACGGATGCCCAATCGGGCTTGAAGCGGAACTTGCCGTCGGTATGGCCGAAGCCGGTCAGGAAATGACCGTCCTCGAACGACATGGCGCAATCGAGCCAGCGGCCATCGTGGAACTCAGCCGTCGAGGGTAGGCCGGAAATTCGAAGGCTCTCCTCGATGATCTGCCATTCGGAGAGCTCGAATCCCCGATGCTTGGCGCCCAGACGCTTGGCAAGCTCGCAGATGACGTAGTGATTGGGCCGCGCTTCGGCATAAGGCTCCACCACTTTGCGGGCGAGCTGCAAATGAGTATGACCGGAAGAGGTATAGATATCGTCATGCTCCAAGAACGTGGTGGCCGGCAGCAGGATATCGGCCATCTTGGCGGTGTCGGTCATGAACTGCTCATGCACGCACACGAAAAGATCGTCGCGCTGGAAGCCTTGGCGCACCTTGTTCGTGTCGGGGCATACGGCCATCGGGTTCGTGTTCTGGATCAACAAAGCCGTCACCGGCGGCCCGTCGCCCAGATCGCTTCTGTCCCCGGTCAGCACCGCACCGATGCGCGACTGGTCGAGGTTGCGCGTCTTCGGATCCTTGACGTCGAGGCCTTCGATCAGCGTGCGGTCGAGGCGATAGAGGGCGCCATTGGCATAAAGCGCGCCGCCGCCGCGATGCCGCCAGGCGCCGGTGACCGCCGGCAGGCAGGTCACGGCGTGCATCTGGGCCGAGCCGTTGCGCGAGCGGGTGAAACCATAGCCGACGCGGATGTAGCTGCGCTTGGTCCGTCCATAGAGCCGGGCGAAATCGGCTATGGTCGCCGCGGGCACGCCGGAAATCGCTTCGGCCCAGGCGGGGTCGCGGCTTTGCAGATGCGCCTCCAGCTCCGCCGGCACGTCGGTATAGCGGGCGAGATAATCGCGGTCGGCGAAACCTTCCTTGAACAATACATGCATGACGGCGCAGGCGACCGCCGCGTCGGTGCCGGGACGCGGCATGATGTGGAGATCGGCCACCTCGGCCGTGCCGGTGCGATAGGGATCGATCACCACCAGCTTGGCGCCGCGCTGTTTGCGCGCCCGGCTGATGTGGGTCATCAGATTGACCTGGGTGGAAACGGGATTGCCGCCCCACACGACGATCAGATCGGATTCCGCCACTTCACGCGAATCGACGCCACGACGCACGCCCACGCCGGCGGACCAGCCGGCATCGGGGAGCGAGACGCAAATCGTCTGGAGCATGCGCGAATAGCCCATGGCATGGCGCAGCCGTTCGATTCCGTCGCGCTGCACCAAGCCCATGGTCCCGGCATAGAAATAGGGCCAGACGGTTTCCAGGCCATGGCGCGCCGCGGCTCGCTGAAACCCGGCCGCCACCTCATCCAGCGCCTGATCCCAGGAGATCCGTTGAAACGCCGCGATCCCTTCGCCCTTCGCGCCGGTGCGGCGCATGGGAAAGGCCAGCCGGTCGGGATGATGCTGGCGCTCGGCATAGCGGGCGACCTTGGCGCAGACGACGCCGGCCGTATAGCTGTTGTCCGGCGAGCCGCGCACCTTGCCGATATGCGTGGGCGACAGGCGCTCGACATCGAGCGCGCAAGTGCTCGGGCAGTCGTGCGGGCAGACGGAATGAACGACGTCGAGAGGCATGGTCCCGATTCCTGAGATTGCCGTAGTTTAGTCCGCCGGCGCCGCCGGCCGCAACGCGCCCGCGGGCGGTGCAGACCGGCCTTGCAGGAATGAAGCTGGCGACGCTCGGGACAAGCCGCTAGGCATAGGCGCCGATAGAGGGAACGAAGATGGCGGAAGCGACGGCGGCCACCGGACTGCGCAATATTCCGGGCCGCGCCATAATCTACATGCTGGCGGCGTCCTTCCTCATCGTCATGCTCGACACGTCGGTGAAATGGCTGGCCAAGGGCTATTCGCCGCTGCAGATCGGCTTCCTGCGCTATCTCATCGGCCTCGCTATCGCCGCCGGCATCGCTCGGCAAGCCGGCGGGCTTGGTACCTTGCGCACCCGGCGCCTGACCGGCCATCTGCTGCGCTCGGTGCTCAATCTCACCACCATGTTGACCTTTTACTACGCCCTCCAACTATTGCCGCTGGCCGATTGCATCGCCATCGGGTTTGCCGCGCCCTTGTTCACCACCGCCCTTTCAGGCCCTGTGCTGAAGGAGAAGGTAGGCATACGACGCTGGAGCGCGGTTGCCTTGGGTTTTGGGGGCGTGCTGCTGATCGTTCAGCCCACGGGCCATGGCGTCAATTTCGGTGCCGTGCTGGCGTTGATTTCTTCCCTCGGCTGGTCGTTGACGCAAATAACGTCGCGGCAATTAAGCGGCACGGAGCCCAGCCACAGCATTCTATTCTACTACTCCATCGTCATTGTCGCCGTCCTCGGCGCCGCGATGCCGAAGGTCTGGATCACGCCCCATGGGCTCGACTGGTTGTGGTTTCTGGTCTGCGGAATCGCCGGCAGCTTCGGGCAGTTTTGCTACAATCAGGCGTTTCGCTATGGCGAAGCCTCGATGGTGTCGCCCCTCGACTATACCGGTCTGGTCTGGGCGACGCTGATGGGCTTCATCGTATTCGG
>JBGPNG010000035.1:0-9105 GCA_041487395.1 Dongiaceae bacterium | reverse complement strand
TGGACGACGTCGAGAAGTTGGCGAAGGAGCACAAGCCGAAGCTGATCCTCGCCGGCGGCTCCGCCTATCCGCGCTTCTGGGATTTCGAGCGATTCCGCAAAATCGCCGATTCCATCGGGGCGTATTTCATGGTCGACATGGCGCATTTCGCGGGCCTGGTCGCCGGCGGCGCGCATCCGAGCCCGCTACCCCATGCCCATGTCGTCACCACGACGACCCACAAGACGCTGCGCGGACCGCGCGGCGGCATGATCCTGGCCATGGACGAGGAGATCGGCAAGAAGATCAACTCGGCCGTGTTTCCGGGTCTGCAGGGCGGCCCGCTCATGCATGTCATCGCGGCCAAGGCCGTCTCCTTCGGCGAAGCGCTTCGCCCCGAATTCAAGAAATACGCCGCGGCCGTGGTCGCCAATGCCAAGGTGCTTGCCGATACGCTGGTTGCCGGCGGGCTGGCGATCACCACCGGCGGTACTGACAACCATCTGATGCTGGTCGATCTGCGACCCAAGAAACTCACCGGAAAATCCTCCGAGCACAGCCTGGAGGAGGCGGGGATCACCTGCAACAAGAACGGCATTCCCTTCGATCCCGAGAAGCCCGCGATCACCTCGGGCATCAGGCTCGGCGCGCCGGCGGCGACCACGCGGGGCTTCGGGCCGACGGAGTTCCGCCAGGTGGGGCAACTCATCGTGCGCGTGCTCGATGGCCTTGCCCGCAGCAATTCTCAGGATAACGCGGCGGTAGAGCGCGGGGTGCGTGCCGAGGTTCAGGCGCTGTGCCGCAAGTTTCCGATTTATGGTTCGTTGAAATAGTTAAACGCCCGGCCTTCGGGGGAGGCTGCCCATGCGCTGTCCGTTCTGCGGCAACGAAGATACGCAAGTAAAGGACTCAAGGCCGACGGACGACAACGCGGCCATTCGCCGGCGCCGTCAATGCCCGAACTGCGGGGCCCGGTTCACCACCTTCGAGCGCGTGCAATTGCGCGAACTGACGGTGGTGAAGACGACCGGCCAGCGCGAACCGTTCGACCGCGACAAACTGATGCGCTCCATGCAGATCGCGCTGCGCAAGCGTCCCGTGGACCCCGACCGGGTGGAGCGCGTCGTGAACGGCATCGTGCGGCGGCTCGAAAGTTCGGGAGAAAGCGACATTCCGACGACGGTCGTGGGCGAAATGGTGATGGACGCGCTCTCCGGTCTCGACAAGGTCGCCTATGTCCGTTTCGCCTCGGTCTATCGCAATTTCCGCGAGGCCAAGGATTTCGAGGATTTCGTGGGCAAGCTCGGTGGCGACCGCGACGGCGACTGACAGCAGGGACGACCCTGCTCACATGCGGGCAGCATTTGCCCTCGCCCGCCGTGGTCTTGGGCGAACTTGGCCTAATCCGGCGGTGGGTTGCGTTCTGACAAATGCGGGGCGGGTCGTCGGGCGGGGTTGGACACAGCGCGGCGGACGGCCCCACGCCGAAAGCGAAGCCCTCCGCCGGGCCGGCGCGCTTGCCGCGGGATCCACCGCCTATGTGACCCTTGAGCCCTGCAGTCATCATGGCCAGACGGAGCCGTGTGCCGAGGCGTTGATCGCCGCCGGCATCGCGCGCGCCGTCGTTGCCATCGAAGACCCGGATCCGCGGGTGGCGGGCAGGGGATTGGCAATGCTGCGCGACGGCGGCGTCGATGCGGCGCTTGGCCTCGGCGAGAGCGAGGCACGCGAGATCAACGCGGGCTTCTTCTTGCGCCTCAGCCAACAACGGCCCCTGATCATGTTGAAGCTGGCGATGACTCTCGACGGGCGGATCGCTACGAGATCGGGCGAGAGTCGCTGGATCACCGGGGAACCCGCCCGGGCGAGAGCCCATCTGCTGCGCGCCCAGTATGACGCCGTGATGGTCGGAAGCGGCACCGTGCTGGCCGACGATCCGCTGCTCAATGTGCGGCTTCCGGGCCTCGAGCGATATTCGCCGCTACGCATCGTGCTCGACGGGCGGATGCGCCTGCCTCTCACCTCGGCGCTGGTCGCCGGTGCCCGCGACACGCCGACATGGCTGGTGACGCTGCCCGGCGGCGATCGGCGCCGGCGCCAAACTTATATCGACTGCGGCGTCGAGGTGGTCGAGGCGCCGCCCGGCGCCGATGGCGCCCTCGACCTCCCTCAGGTCATGGCCGAACTCGCGAGGCGCGGGTTGACGCGCCTGCTGGTCGAGGGCGGCGCGCGATTGGCCGCGGCACTTTTGCGCGATCGCCTGGTGGATCGGTTGGCGATCTTTCGGGCGCCCAGCGTCATCGGCGGCGATGGCTTGCCCGCAACCACCGGCTTCGGGTTGGAGCGTCTGGCCGATCTGCCGGGATTCACGGCGGAAGAGACGATCGACCTCGGCAAGGATCGCCTGGAAACATACCGCAGGGCTCACTAGGTTAAGGCCGCATGTTTACCGGCATCATCACCGACCTGGGTCGGCTGCGCAGTCTGACGCCCGGCGGCGTCGCCCGCCTCGTGATCGAAACCGGCTACGACACCGCGGCGATCGCGCCCGGCGCCTCCATCGCCTGCAACGGCGTCTGCCTGTCGATGGTCGACAAGGGGGCCGGCTGGTTCGCCGTCGAGGCCTCGGCAGAGACGCTGGCCTGTACCACCATCAGCAGCTGGTCGCCCGGCGGGCCGGTCAATCTGGAACGGCCGCTGAAGCTCGGCGATGAATTGGGCGGCCATCTCGTATCTGGCCATGTCGACGGGGTAGGAGAGACGATCGGGCGACGGCGCGATGGAGAAAGCCAGCGGTTCCGCTTTCGGGCGCCCGATGCCCTGGCCCGTTTCATCGCACCCAAGGGATCGATCGCGGTGGATGGCGTGTCGCTGACGGTCAACGAGGTGGAAGGCTCCGTTTTCGGTGTCAACGTCATTCCCGTCACGCTGCGCGAAACCGGATTTGACCGTCTTTCGGCGGGCGTCAGGGTGAACCTGGAAATCGACTTGCTGGCGCGCTACCTTGCCCGGCTCATGGACAAGGAACGGGCATGAGCAAGCCGCAAGTCGAACCCTGGCGCGTCACCTTCTCCGAGTTGGTTTCGCCCTGCGAGACCATTATCGAGGAGGCGCGCAACGGGCGCATGTTCATCCTGGTGGATGACGAAGCGCGCGAGGACGAGGGCGACCTCGTGATCCCGGCGCAGATGGCCACGCCCGAGGCGATCAACTTCATGGCCAAGCACGGCCGAGGTCTGATCTGCCTGGCGCTGACCAGCGAGCGAGTCCATGAATTGGGATTGCCGTTGATGTCAGCGAGCAACGAAACCCGCCACCGTACCGCCTTTACCGTATCCATCGAGGCGAGCGAAGGCGTGACCACCGGCATCTCCGCGCCCGACCGCGCGCGCACCATTGCTACCGCCATCGACCCGACCAAGGGTCGCACCGACATCATAACGCCCGGACACATCTTTCCGCTGGTGGCGCGCAGCGGCGGCGTGCTGGTGCGCACCGGCCATACGGAAGCCGCGGTCGACATCGCGCGGCTGGCCGGCCTCAACCCATCAGGCGTGATCTGCGAGATCATGAACGACGACGGCACCATGGCGCGGCGCAGCGACCTGATCGCCTTTGCCCAGCGCCACGGCCTGAAGATCAGCACCATCGCCGATCTGATCGCCTATCGCCGGCGCCACGATCGTATCGTCGAGCGCGCGTTGGAGAGCGACTTCGACAGCCGCTGGGGCGGCAAGTTCCGTATGCATGTCTATGTCAACCGCGTGGCCCATGCCGAGCATATCGCGCTGGTGAAGGGCGACGTGACGACGCCCGGGCCCGTGCTCGTGCGCATGCATGCGCTGAACGTGCTGGACGACGTGCTGGCCGACGGCAGCAGCGGCCGCGGCGGCGAGCTGCAGGCCGCCATGCGCATGATCGGCGCGGCGGGTCGAGGCGTAGTCGTATTGATCCGCGAACCATCCCCCACGAGCCTGTCCGACCGGGTCAAGACCAGGCTTGCCGGCGGGCCTGCCCCGACGGACCAGCTTCGCGACTACGGCGTCGGAGCCCAGATTCTGCTCGATCTCGGCGTGCGCGAGATGACCCTCCTCTCCAATACGAAGCGCACCATCGTCGGCCTCGAGGGATACGGCCTGACCGTGGCTGGCCAGCAGGCGATCGCCCATGAAGGGGTGAGTGAGTGAGCGCCAAGCCCCATGTCCTTATCGTCGAAGCCCGCTTCTATCCGGAAATCGCCGATGAAATGTTGAAAGGCGCGATCCAGACCTTGAACGAGGTCGGGGCGAGCCATGAGCGGGTGTCGGTGCCAGGTGCATTCGAAATTCCCGGGGCCATCGCCATGACGATCGAGGCCCAACGCGTCTCGCCGCCTCATCGCAGTTTCGACGGCTTCCTGGCGCTGGGATGTGTCATCCGGGGCGAGACCAGCCACTATGACTATGTCTGCGGCGAGAGCACCCGCGCCCTCATGGACCTGACCTGCCGGCATCACATTGCGCTCGGCTATGGCATCCTGACCGTCGAAAATGACGAACAGGCCTGGGCGCGCGCGCGGATCGGCGAGAAGAACAGGGGCGGCGACGCGGCCCGCGCCTGTCTCGCCATGATCGAGATGCGCCGGCGCCTTGGATTGCGCGCGCGCTGATGGTCAAGCGCGGCAACACCGGCGGCACCCCCCGCAGCACCGCAAGATTGGCCGCCGTCCAGGCCCTTTATCAGATCGAGATCTCTGGCGGCCCCGTCAATCAGGTGATCGCGGAATTCGACGGGCATCGCCTCGACGAGATCGTCGACGGCGTCAGCCTGATCAAGCCGGATCGGTTGTTTTTCGCCGAGCTCGTTCGGGGCGTCGCCAGCAACCGGCGCGACCTCGACGACATGATCGCCGCCGTGCTGGTGGAGGACTGGACAGTGGAGCGCCTAGAAACGTTGCTCGCCTGCATCCTGCGCGCCGGCGCCCATGAGCTCGCCGACCGCGCCGATGTACCGGCCCGCGTTGTCATCAGCGAATATGTCGATCTCGCCGATGCCTTCTATGGCGACAAGGAAACGGGGCTGATCAACGGGGTGCTCGACCGCTTGGCGCGGGAGCTTCGGCCGGATGAATTGGCGGTGCCGGGTGGTCCCAACAAAACCGCCGGGTGAATTCGAGTTGATCGAGCGCTATTTCCGCCCGCTGGCGGCCGGGCGGGAAGGAGCGCTCAATCTCACAGATGACGCGGCTCTCCTCGACGTGCCGGCCGGCCGCCGCCCGGTAGTCACCGCTGACATGCTGGTCGCCGGGGTGCATTTTTTCGCCGAAGAGGCGCCCGATCTGATCGCGCGCAAGATGTTACGGGTCAACCTCTCTGACCTGGCGGCCATGGCAGCAATGCCGCTGGGCTATGTCATGACCTGCGCCTTTCCAAAGGAGATAAACGAAACCTGGCTCGCGGGTTTTGCCGCCGGTCTGGCGCGCGACCAGGTAGAGTTCGCCATCGTGCTTCTGGGCGGCGATACGACGGTAACGCCCGGCCCGCTTACTTTGTCGGTGACCGCCTTCGGCAGCGTCGAGACCGGGCGCGAGTTGCGGCGCTCAGGTGCCAAGGCCGGCGATTTGATCGCGGTCAGCGGCACCATCGGCGATGCGGCCCTCGGGCTCGCCCGATTGCAGGGCGAGATCGCTGGATTTATCGGCGACGACGAATTGATCGAGCGCTACCTGCTACCCCGGCCACGATTGGCGCTGGCCCAGCGATTGATCGGTTTGGCCACGGCAGCCCTGGACATCTCAGATGGGCTGGTCGGCGATCTCACTCATATCTGCAACGCCTCGCAATTGAGCGCTGTGATCGAGGCGGAAAAATTGCCGCTCTCGAAGCCCGCAAGGCAGCTGCTGGCCGAGCAACCTCGGCACCTTCTGACGATCTTGACCGGTGGCGACGATTACGAGCTTCTGTTTACCGTACCCGCCGCCCACGAGGCCGAATTGGCGCGCTTGCCCGTGACCGTCATTGGGCGAATGGAGGCGGGGCAGGGTGCAAGCGTGATCGATACCGACGGCCGCATCATCGATACGGGCAGGGGCGGCTATCGCCATTTCTAGATCGGCGTCGCTTCCAGTGACATGGTATCGATCGTGAAGCTGCCGTCCCCCTCGATTTCGAAATGCTTCACCACGTCGCTCGACATCTCTGCTTGCAGCGAACGGATGGCCTGGGCCCGTATGTCGGGTGTGCGCATCCGCGCAATCCACGAGGCGAATTCCAGACGCAACCGGCGTTGAATGATCGTGCCCGGCGCGAAGCCGGCGGCCGTTACCGCCTGGACCCATTCGGCACGTGAATAGTCGCGCAGATGGGACGGATCGCGCAGAAGCTCGACCGCCTGCAAATACGTATCCAGCAACGCCGAGCCCGGCGAAATCTGATCCATGAAAACGGCGCGGCCCTTGGGTTTCAGGGCCCGGCGGGCCTCGCGCAGACCGGCGTGAAAATTTTGCCAATGATGGGCGCTGTAGCGGCTGAACACGAAGCCAAATCTCGCGTCTTGGAAGGGCAGTCGTTCGGCGGCGCCCTGCCTCGTCACCAGATTCTTCAAACCGCGATCGCCCGCCGCTTTGGTCACCGCCGACAACATGCTGGCGGAGAGATCGTAGGCGACCACCTCCGCAACATGCGGCGCCACGCAAAAGCTGACATGGCCGCCGCCGCAACCGAGGTCGAGCACGCGGGCGGCTTTCTGGCCGGCAACCATTCTTGCCAGGGCGTCGAGATCTTCGCCCTTGGCATGGACGGCGCTGGCCAGATAAGCCGCCGCCCGCGGGCCGAATTGATCGGTGACCAGGCTCGTCTGGCTCTTGCTCGTCATTCTTTCCTCCGTATCGACGAATGCGCGCCCATGAAGATGGGGCGTCGGTAGCCTCTCGCCGGTGGCCCGTAAACTGTCGGTTGATCTTGCGCCAGTGCGGCATTGCCGCCAAGGTCCCGGCCATGGTTCTGACGCCGCAGCGCCGCAATGTGCTGGTTCTCGCCCTCTGCCAGGCGATGACCATGACGAGCATCACCATCATGGTGACGGTGTCGTCTCTGGTCGGGCAGGAGCTGGCCGACAACAAGGCCTTCGCGACTTGGCCGCTCGGGCTTCAGCAGGTGGGCGTGATGCTCGCCACTTTTCCGGCTTCGCTCTTGATGCACCGAATCGGACGACGAGGCGGCTTCACCGTGGGTGCTGCGTTCGGCATCGTCGGCAGCCTGCTCCAGGCCTACGCGGTCTTCCATTTCGATTTCTGGCTTTTCTGTCTGGGCAATGGGCTCGTAGGCGTGGCCAACGGCTTTTCGCTGTTCTATCGCTTCGCCGCCACCGACACGGCCGATGCGGCCTTCAAGAGCAAAGCCATATCCCTGGTCATGGCCGGCGGCGTGGTGGCGGCGCTGTTGGGTCCGCAACTGGCCAAATGGTCGCATGACTGGTTCGCCCCGGTCTTCTTCGCCGGCAGCTTCATTGCCATCGCTATTCTGCAAGCATCGGGCGGTCTATTGGTCCAATTCGTCCAGATTCCCAAGCCGACCGCCGCGGAACGCAAGAGCTCGGGGCGTCCGCTGGCGGAGATCGTTCGTCAGCCTGTATTCCTCGTGGCGGTTACCGGGTCGATGATCGGCTACGGCGTCATGTCGCTGGTGATGACCGCAACACCGCTAGCCATGGTCGAATGCGGCTACAGCTTTTCCGATTCCGCCTTCGTCATCCAATTCCATGCGCTGGGCATGTTCCTGCCGTCCTTTTTCACCGGCCATTTGATCGCCCGATTCGGGGTCCTGAAAATAATGCTGGCCGGCACACTCCTGTTTGCCGCCTGCGTGGCCATCAATTTGAGCGGGATCGCTATCTGGCAGTTCTGGTCCGCCCTCATTCTGTTGGGTCTTGGTTGGAATTTCCTCTACATCGGCGGCAGCACCCTGTTGACGGAGGCCTATCTGCCCTCGGAGCGAGCCAAGACCCAGGGCGTCAACGATTCCCTGGTTTTCGGCGTGGTCACCATTGCCGCCTTCGCCTCCGGCGCGCTGCATCACAGCTTCGGTTGGCAGGCAGTCAATTTGGGGGTGGTCCTGCCGGTCGTCGTCGCCTTCGGGGCGATCCTCTGGCTGTTGGTGTACCGTCGCCCGGCCGCGGCTTGAGCGGGCCAAACCTCTCTTTGAAGGCGCTACGGGGATGCCGACCAATCGGTTGCGTCGGGCAAGCGATTCCCGTATGTTCGCGCCGCTTTTCGCGGCCGCCGCATGCCGTCGGCAAGGCCGTTTCCCGAGGGATGGATGGCTAACATGGACAATATGATGATCGATTGGCTTGTGCTCGCTTGCGGCTTGCTTGCGCTTGTCTATGGCGCAATCACCGCGCGAATCGTGCTGGCGGCACCCACCGGCAACGACCGGATGCGCGAAATCGCCGCTGCGATTCAGGAGGGCGCCAGGGCCTATCTCAATCGCCAATACACCACGATCGCCATCGTTGGGGTGGTCATCTGCATCATCCTGGCGGTGACTCTCGGGGCATATGTCGCAGTCGGCTTCGTCATCGGCGCGATACTCAGCGGTGTGGCCGGCTACGTCGGCATGAATGTCTCGGTGCGCGCCAACCTGCGTACGGCCGAAGCAGCCCGCAATGGCCTCAAGCCGGCGCTGGCCATCGCCTTCCAGGCGGGGGCGGTCACTGGAATGCTCGTCGTCGGCCTGGGCCTGCTCGGCGTCGCCATCTACTACTTCACCCTGCAGCACCTCGGCCTCGATACCCGCCGGATCATCGAAGCCCTGGTCGCTCTCAGCTTCGGCGCCTCATTGATTTCCATCTTTGCCCGCCTCGGCGGCGGTATTTTCACCAAGGGCGCGGACGTCGGCGCCGATCTGGTCGGCAAGATCGAGGCCGGCATTCCCGAGGACGATCCGCGCAACCCGGCGGTGATCGCCGATAACGTCGGCGACAATGTCGGCGACTGCGCCGGCATGGCAGCCGATCTGTTTGAAACTTATGCGGTCACCATCGTTGCCACCATTCTGCTCGCCCAGATTTTCGTCACCGGCGAGATGCAGGCCACGATGATGTTGTTGCCGCTTGCGATCGGCGGCGTCTGTATCATCGGCTCCATCG
>JBGPNG010000034.1:0-9115 GCA_041487395.1 Dongiaceae bacterium | reverse complement strand
GGTCTCGGTCTGCCACCAATTGTCGTGGAAGGGCTGGCCGAGGGTCTCGGTGCCCCAGACCACGGCCTCGGGGTTGAGCGGCTCGCCGACGCTCGCCGCGAAGCGTAGCGCCGAAAGATCATAGCGACGCGCCAGCTCGCCACCGGCCTTCATCAGCATGCGGATTGCGGTCGGCGCCGTATACCAGACGGTGACTTTCTCCTGCTGCAGAATCCGATACCAGCGGTCGGCGTCGAACTCAGCCTCGTCGACAATCGTGGCGACGCCGTTGGTGAGGGGGGCGATGATACCGTAGGAGGTGCCCGTGACCCAGCCGGGGTCGGCGGTGCACCAGAAGACGTCCTCGGGATGTAGATCGAGGACATACTTGCCGGTCATGTGATGCACGACGACCGCGCCATGGACGTGGATGGCACCCTTGGGCCGGCCCGTAGTGCCGCTGGTGAAATGGAGGAGCGCTGGATCCTCGGCTTCTGTGCGCACGAGCGCGAAACGTCCGCTTTCTGCCGATAGTGCTGCTGCTAGTGAGATTGCGCCGGCAGGCGCTGGATCGTCGACGATTAGTACCTGCTGGAGCGAGGGCAGGCGAGCGCGCCAGGTTTCCACCTTCTTGCGATAGAGCGCGCTGGTGGTGACCAGCACCTTCGCCCCGCCCAGGCGCATCCGGGTCTCAATCGGCTCCGGACCGAAGGCGGAGAACAAGGGCGAGAAGAGGCTGCCATTTTTCAGACTGCCCAGTGCGGCGACGTATAGTTCGGGAATTCGGCCCGTGAGACAGAAGACCGCATCGCCCTTGCCGATGCCATGGCGCGAGAGCAGAGCGGCGAAGCGGTCACTGAGCGCTGCCAGCTCTGCATAGGTGATGTCGCGGTGTTCGCCGTTCTTGCCGAGCCAGCGTATCGCGAGCCGCCCGCCGCGGCCACGGGCGAGATGGCGATCGACCGCCTCATAGGCGATGTTGACACCACCCCCCGGCAACCCGTCGAGTTGCGCTCGCGCATTCTCCCATCGGAACTCACGGCGAAACGCGTCGTAGTCCGGAAGATTCGGGGCTGGCCTGAGGGTAGCCGGATTCTTGCGGATGACCGGCCAGGCGCCGGCGATCCGACCTCCGAGATGTGGCTCTTCCCTCGCGCTCATGGCTTTCGGCCCTTCTTTGCCGACAACTTAAGGAGCTGGAGCCATCCGCACCTTGACTCAGGTCAAGTAGCTGGCACCGGCACGGCGGGGATGGCACTGCCTGCCATGAGAAGTTTCATCGCCCGACGGGCGTTGGCGATGACCGCACGGGCAGCTGCGCGTTCCTCCTCGAGCGGCTGCGGGGCGCGGGCGAGGCCCTCGACCTCGGCGGCGGCCATCGTCGCGGCCGCGGCATGCGCGGCCATCTCCCACTGCGCTATGGTGGGCAGCAACCGATCATCAGCTAAGCGGCCGCTGGCACCTGCCGCGGCCAAGGCCTCGGCGGCGGCAATTGCCATACGGTCGCTGATACCGCGGGGGCGCACGTCGAGCACGCCGCGGAAGACCCCTGGATAGCAGAGCGAGTTATTGATCGGGTTGGGCAAATCGCTGCGGCCTGTGCCGACGATGCGCGCACCTGCCGCCTTCGCCTCCCAGGGCCAGATTTCCGGTACCGGATTGGCGCAGGCAAGCAAGATCGTGTCCCTGGCCATCCCGGCGACGGCTCCGACCGAAATGATGCCCGGGGGCGGCGAATGCGACGCAGACGTCTGCACAACCACAACTATGGCCGGTCGGAGGCGCTCGACACTGAGCCATGTCAGGGGAATGCCGGATTGAGCCAAATCAAACCGCACCGGCATGCTGCCAGATAGAGTAAATTAAAAAGAGGGTTTGCATGTCCGAGTTTCTGCGGCGACTTCACGAAGACCATGCCAATAGCCTGCGGCTTCTCGCCATGCTCGATTGCCAAATCGAGGTGATGAACGACGGGAAGAGGCCCGACTGGGACATCAGTTCAGGGCGTAGTCCAATATTTCTTGACCTATCCCGATCTGGGGCATCACCCCTTTGAAAACCAGGTCCTCACGCGGTTGCGTTCAAAACACCCGGCTGAGGCGGAGCCCTTCCTGGGGCTTGAGGTCGAGCATCGCAAGCTTTCCGCCACCCTGCGTCATGTGGCGGCCGTGACCCAGCGTCTGGTGCCGATCGTGAGGGCCACCTACCTCGACCTTCTGAGCGAATTCGTGGCCGGGCAACGGGATCACATCCGACGCGAAGAAGCGGGATTCTTGACGGCAGCCAAGCGTCTGCTCGATGCCCGCGATTGGCGGGAGCTGGACGATGAAGCACCGAAGATCGCCGATCCCCTAAGCGATCCAGCGGATCGTCGCTTTCAGGCCTTGCGCTGGCAGTTGGCGACGCGGGATGCGGCCGATGGGGAAGAACGACAGGCGAATGAAGTCACCTGCTCTGGATAGGGTGTGGGGCAATTTGATAGAGTCTAAAGTGGCGCGGGCGAAAGGAAACGGCGCGACCTACGGGCGATCACCTGATGCGCGCCCACAATTCGCTATTCAACCATTCTGATTCCCTATTCCGCGAAAGACATTGCCTGTTCCGTTACGCAAAGAATTCCTCGAAAAGCCACAGTGATTGCAGTGGCTAGCGAGGCCACCCGGCGGGATCAAATGCCCATTCCCCTGTTACATAGGCCCGGCTGCGCGAACGGGGGCCGGTCATTGTGACGACGGACAAGGACCTCAACCAGACGATCGCAGAACGGCTGCGCGAAGCCGCGGCGCTTCTTGAGACGCAGCAGGCCAATCCGTTCCGCGTGCGCGCTTACCGAAATGCCGCTCAGACAATCGTTAAGATGGATGAAGGGCTGAATGGCCTGTTCTCCCGCGCCGGGCCGGAAGGGCTGGAGGCCTTGCCGGGGATAGGACGCTCGCTTGCCGCCGCGATCAGCGAGATGCTCCGCACCGGCCGATGGGCGCAGCTGGAGCGTCTTCGCGGGACCGCCGAACCGGACAAATTGCTCCGCTCGATCCCAGGTGTCGGGCCCGGTCTTGCCCGTCGCCTGCACGATGCCCTTCACGTCGATACGCTTGAGGCACTCGAGGTCGCGGCCCATGATGGCCGCTTGGAGTCGGTGCCCGGCGTGGGACCGCGGCGCGCGGCGGCGCTGCGCGCAGCCCTCGGCGCCATGCTGCGCAGGACCCAGCCGATCGCGCGGCAAGCGACCGAAGAACCGGGCGTCGACATTCTGCTCGATGTGGACGTGGAGTATCGGGCGAAGGCCAAGACTGATAGCCTGCCCAAGATCGCGCCCAAGCGGTTCAATCCGAGCGGCGAGGCATGGCTGCCCATTCTCCACACGGAGCGCGGGCCGTGGCAATTCACCGTGCTGTTCTCCAATACGGCTCGTGCGCATGAACTTGGGCGCACTGCCGACTGGGTCGTCGTCTACTTCCATACCGATTCCAAGCCGGAAGCCCAGCGCACAATCGTAACCGAAAAGCGAGGCGAGTTGGCGGGGCGACGCGTGGTACGCGGCCGCGAGATCGACTGCCGGCGCCACTATCTGTCAGCGCCTGTCGCCGAACCGCCGCCCCGGCCAACGCCGGCGAGGCCAGGGCGATGACCGCGCAAGGCGAGGCGACGGGCCGCAAGCCGGTCCCGGGCCGCATCGAAATTCGGCTACACAAGATCCAGCAGCTCTTCAATTCTCTCGACCCTTCGCCCTTCATCAATCGGGATCTCGACGACGAGGCGGAGGCCTATATCGTCGACTCGCTGGCGGAGCTGCCGCAGCGACACGCTGTCGAGCTGGTCATCTATCTGCCCCGATCCGAGATCGGCGGGCAGTCGACCGAGGAACTGACCAGGGCAATTCACAGCTATTTCACCTATCGGGAGAGCGTCGCCAAGCACCGGCTGCGGGCATTGTTCAGGCGCGGCCGGATCTCGCTGGTGATAGGGTTGCTGTTTCTGGGGCTTTGCTATTTCGTCAGCGAACTCATCAGTCTCGCTCACTGGGCCTACCTGGGCGGCCTCCTGAGGCAAGGTCTGCTCATTATCGGTTGGGTCGCCAATTGGCGGCCGCTTGAGATTTTCCTGTACGATTGGTGGCCTCTGCGCCGCGAGGCGAATCTCTATCGTGTCTTGAGCAATGTTCCGGTACGCGTTCTCATCAGCGAGTCTCCGCAAGGCGTAACGCCCGGAGAGGCGGTGCTGGCGGGCTGATCAGCTCATCTTGCGCAGCAATTGGGCGTGTCTGACCTGCCAGGCTCACGACGATGCCGGGACAGCTCCTGCCCCCTCCGGCCGCCGCTGCAACCGGCATCACCCTGGCATGATCGATGCTCATAAGCGCTGCCGCCAAACTTGTGTCGCGATCATAGGGGTCGTCGTGGAACACGACTGCGCGATTCTCGTCGACGAACGCGATCTGATCGAGGAGAAAAACTGGCTCGGGCACTGCCAGGGGCAGGGCACGGGTGGCGCGGCCGGAGGCGGGCAGGGAAGGCGCAGCGATCAACGAAGCCGCGAGGGTGCTGACCTCCTCCACCCTGATGCGGCCATGGCTCAGCGCGCGTGCAGGCAAGGCGAAAAGAGCGCGCGCGAGCGTATCGTGCAGATAGACGTCGAAGGGGTTGGCATGTCGAGCATTGAGCCGATGCGGTCGCTGCGCAGGGCAGCGAGGAATGTCATCGTCTTCCAATGGCCGTGCGGAACTTTGACCGCGAGCCGCCGGCCCCGAACGCCCCAGCCTCTGATCGGCGCCATATTGGTCTTGGTCCAGGTTTCGTCGATGAAGACGAGCCGCCTGGGATCAATCCGAGCCTGATACTTCTCCACCGCACCCGCCGACGGGCGACATCCGCGCGATCCTGCTCGGAGGGAAGAACGCATTTTTTTGAAGCTCAGCCCCTCGGCATGGACGAAGTTCCACACCCTGCAATAGCTCACCACGGCGACGCGTTCGACGAACTGCGCGACCAGCCCCACGCAAAGTCACATGCGGCCGGGTCGCGATCCGCTCCAGGAGCCACGCCCGGGTTTCGCCCACCAGAACCCGTGGCCGATGGCCACCCATCTGGCCGGCTGCCGCGCTGACCGTCGCCGGGAAGCGCTGCGACCACTTCACCACGCTGGCGACACTTACACACAGCCTCGCAGCAACAGAACGCACGCTTTCTCCGGCTCCAACCCGCGCAACGGCCCGTTCACGAAGGTCCAACGAAGAAGGCTTCGCCATCCATCCTGGCCTCCAATCCAGTCATGACCTTGAATCAGAAACCCGATGATTGGGGAACCGATATTCGATTCAGGCAAAAATCATCCCGCTCTAGATCGCCCATTTGGTTGGTCTTGAAAGGGCTTATTTGGAGAGCGCTCACAAGCCGAGGCGAACCTCGATCTCATCGTATCTCTTCAGCCGATAGACGATTGCCGAGATCAGCCAGCTCGCAACGAAGATGCCGATGATCAGATAACCGATTACGCCGAAGTTGTCGTTGAGCTCGCCGATGAAATCCCAGAACGAACCCTCCAGACCCAGCTTGTCGGCGATCAGGCCGAGAGCCTCGATTCCGCCGATCAGAAGCGCCACCAGGACGGAGACGGCGGTGATCGTCATGTTGTAGTAGAGCTTGCGGATCGGCTTGACGAAGGTCCAGCCATAAGCGCCCAGCATCAGGATGCTGTCGGTGGTATCGACCAGCGACATTCCCGCCGTGAACAAGGCGGGGAAGATCAGAATCGACCAGATCGACAGGCCCTTGGCCGCACCCGCAGCGGAGATCCCGAGCAATCCGATCTCGGTCGCGGTGTCGAAGCCGAGGCCGAACAAAAAGCCGAGCGGATACATATGCCAGCTTCGCCCGATTAACCTGAACAGGCCGCGAAACAGGCGGCCGAACAGACCGCGGTTGGCCAGCAGGATGTTGAGATCCTCGTCGACGAAACGGCCGCCCCGCTTCACCGACTGAAACGTGCGGTAGACGGCGACGAGGATGATGATGTTCGCCAATGCGATGGCGAACAAGAAGAACGCGGATACGGTGGTGCCGATCAGGCCGCCCAGATCCTTGAACGCATCGAAGCGGGATTGAAGTGCCGCGGCCGTCAACGCGATCGCCACGGAGAGGCCGACCACCACGGTCGAATGACCGAGCGAGAAGAAGAACCCGACGCCAATCGGCCGTTTGCCCTGTTGCATCAGCTTACGGGTGACATTGTCGATCGCCGCGATGTGATCGGCATCGACAGCGTGCCGCAGGCCAAAACCGTAGGCGAGCAAACTGGTGCCGAGCAGCACGGGGTGCGTGTGAAACGTCACCGCCGCCCAGAGCCAAGCCAACACATTGGCCCCAATGAGCACTGCGTAAAGGCCGACTATCTTCTCGCGCAGATTTGCCGCGGCATCGTCCAACATCTTGGCGTTGAACATCCTGGAAAGAGCGATTCGCATGATCAATCTACCGGATGGTGTTCAGCGACAGGCCAGCGGCGGCACGGCCGCCCAAAGCGTTGCCTTTTCGGCGCGGCCACTGCAATCTCTCGCCTGAGGGTGTGGGAAGATTTACGATTCCTTATTAGGTCTCCGACTTTTCGCTGCCTTGGGCGCCGCGTCACTGCGTTTCACGCCCTGCGATTTCATGGCCTTTGAGCGATGGCCAAGCTTGCCGTCCGCAACCATCGAACCCAGTGCATCGAGCATGACTCGGCAGGCGAGCTGAGCGGTATTGTCATTGACGTCATAAGGGGGTGCCACCTCGACAACTTCCATGCCGCAAAGCCCTTCGCGGGCGATGAGGCGGACCATTTCGAGCGCCTCGCGCGGCATGAGGCCGCCGGGCTCCGGCGAACCGGTGCCGGGTGCGAAACCCGGATCGATCGAATCGATGTCGAAAGAGAGATAAACGGCCTTGCAGCCTTTCCAGGCGAGTTCCAAGGCCATTTCGGCCGCCTTCTTCGGGCCGAGCTCCGTGATATCGGTCATGGTCATTACGCTGGTGCCGCGCCGCTCAGCGACAATGGCGCCGGGCCTTGAGCCGTACCAGCCGCCGATACCCATCTGCACCAGATTCTCCGGATGGCAGTTCGGCAGGCCAACATCATGCATGTGGCTGTGGTCGCGATGGGTGGTAGTCGTAGGTTCATGCGTGGTCCAGTACCAGGGCGTCGTGTGCATCCGCTCATCCATATCCTTTTCCTGGATGTCCAGATGCCGGTCGATATGGATGATGCCGACATTGCCGTCGATATGCGGCGCGATGCCGCGGACATTGGGAAACCCGAGGCTGTGGTCGCCCCCGCAGATCACCGGGAACACGCCCGACGTATAGATATGCGAGATTGCCTTCGTGACCTGGTCGAAGGTTTTTTCGATATTGCCCGGGATGACGAACACATCGCCGATGTCGCAAAAGTCGAGTTCTTCATAAATATCGACGGCGCCATCCACGGAATAGCCGTCGTAGAGAGCGGAAATGCGGCGCACGGCCTGCGGGCCGAAGCGGGCGCCCGGACGATAGGTCGTCGCGGAGTCGAAGGGAACGCCGACGAAGGCCGCCTCGAATTTCGAGACGTCGCGCACATCCTCGCAGTAAGGCGCCTTCATGAAGGTATTGATCCCCGCAAAGGCGGGCTGATGGCCGCGACTGAAGCAGGAAATCGTCCGATCGATGACCGAATGAGCCGCCTCGAGCCCATGCTGCAACGATCGCGCGACCTCCTCTTCCTGCTTGCTTTGGGTCATGCGCGACAGGCGCTTCAGATTGCGGTTGCCGCGAAACTCCGGCGTCTTGCGAGCGGCCATCGGTTCAACTCCCTGTTGCTGTCGGCGATTGAAGGACGGCGGCGCGATACCGGCATTTTCCGCCTCTCCGACCAATTTGGCGGCCATGCATTCTATTCAGCAATGCTATCGCGGGAAATTATGGGAATAACAATCAATATAATTGATCAAATTGATGTTGGGAAACCTACGCGGCTTTGCTCGGCAAGTGCTGCATGACGGGAGAGTTCCTTGACGAACAGTTCGCCGGCTAGATGGCGGGGCGCGTTCGGGTTTGTAATGACATAGATCTCCATCGCCGGCTCGCTCGAGGGGCCCATCACCGGCCATAGGCGACCCTTCTCGACATCGTCCACGGCAAAGCCGACGGGCAGGAAACAGATTCCGACACCAAGGATCACCAATCGCTTCGTTTCATCGAGATGTTCGGATACCGCGGCAACCTTGCGGCCAAGGCCGTACTGCAGGCGATACTTCGTCAACTGGTCGGGCTCGTCGGCACCGGTCAGGATGAAGGGATAATCGGCCAGATCGACGGCGTTCTCCACGGTCTTTCCGAACAGCGGACTGGTCGGGCCGCAATATGGCCGATGCACCTCTCGGAACAGCAGGTCATAGCGAAGCTCGGCATGATGGAAGCGCGCCGGCGCGATGCCGATGTCGGTCTCGTTGCGCAGCAGCGAGCGGCCGATGGCATCCCATGTCGCCACGCTGACGAAGAGCTCGACATCCGCGTGCCGCTCATGAAACCGACGGATCGTCTCGTCGAGGGCCTCGTTGACAATGCTGCTGATGAGCTGGAGGCGAACGCGGCCGCGAAGTTCCTCGGAGGCGTCGGCGACCCGGTTGGGAATCTGGGCCACGAGCCGGGCCATCTCCTCGCAGACTTCGGCGACCCTTTGCCCTTCGTCCGAGAGATCGAATCCGGCCGGGCCGCGACGACAAAGAATCGCTCCGACGCTTTCCTCCAGGCGCTTCAAGGCGAGGCTGATGGCCGGCTGCTTGCGGCCGAGCCGCGCCATCGCCGGGCTGATCCCATCGGCCTGAACGATGCCGTGGAATATCTTCAGCAGATTCCAATCGAAGTCGGGCGACCGCGGCGGTTTGGCGTTCATATTCGAAGCAACCTCGGGGGTACCGAGCCGCTAGCGCCGCGCTGCGGGAAGGGCGGAAGCCGCCAAGCCGACCGGCGGGCCGTCGACGGGTAGTGCCGGACTGGGCGGCAAATCGACGCGATGGCCGAGATGTTCCCAGAACAGACTCTTCAGATCCTTCATCGCCGCGGCGATGTCGAGATCCTTGTGGATCATCGAGCGAACCATGATCCCGTCGAGATATGTCGAGGCG
>JBGPNG010000033.1:0-9177 GCA_041487395.1 Dongiaceae bacterium | reverse complement strand
CGACCGCCGCCGGCTGCTCGGCGACATGCAGCACATGGTGAATGACGATCGCATCGAAGGACTGGGCGGGCCACGGCAGGTCGTACATGTCGGCGCGACGGACATGGCAATTGCGCAAACCCGCTTCCGCCAATTTGGCGCGGGCGATCGACAACATCGCCGGCGAATTGTCGATGCCCACGCCCCGCGCGATCCGCGGCCCGAGAAGCGTGAGGATGCGCCCGGTGCCGGTGCCGATATCCAGCAGATCGCCGATGGCCCCCTTGCCCAGCATCTCCACGAGCACCCGCTCGATCTCACCCTCGTCGACGTAGAGCGCGCTCAATTCATCCCAGCGCGCTGCGTTCTGCCGGAAATACTCGCCGGCGATGCGCGCACGTCGCGCGCGGACCATGGCAAGGCGCCGGCGGTCGCGCTCCAGACGGGCATCCTCGCCCGGCATGAATGAGATCAACGCCTCGACCAGGCGGCCCCCATCGCCGCCATGGGCCAGGCGATAAAAGACCCAGGCACCCTCCGGCAGGCGCTCGATCAACCCGCCCTCGCAGAGCAGGCGCAGATGGCGCGATACCCGGGGCTGACTTTGGCCGAGCGTCTCGGCGATCTCCCCCACCGTCATCTCCCCTTCGGTCAGAAGTGCGATCAGCCGCAGCCGCGTCGACTCGGCGGCGGCCCGAAGGCCATCCAGAAGTTGCGCGAAGTGGATCATTGGCGGCCGGCTCATGGTATCAAGAGATAAACAAATCTTTATGCGGCTGTCAATCGAGCCGTCGGCGACCCGCCGGCTGCCGTCAATCGCCTGGTGGACTGTGCGATCAGCTCTCGGTGAGCAGCAGCCGCTCGAGGGTGGTCAGCTGATCGGCCTCCTTGTAGGGCTTGTCCCAGCGGATGCGGTTGATCCGGGGAAAGCGCATGGCGAGGCCGGAACGATGGCGGCTGGAGCGCTGCAAACCCTCGAAGGCGACTTCCAGCACCACGCCGCGCTCCACCTCACGCACGGGTCCGAAGCGATCGACCGTGTGGTCGCGAATCCAGCGGTCCAATTCCAGCAGCTCGGCATCGGTGAAGCCGAAATAGGCCTTGCCCACGGGCACCAGTTCCTCCCCGCGCCAGAGACCGAAGGTGTAGTCGGAATAATAGGAGGAGCGCTTGCCGTGGCCGCGCTGGGCATACATGAGAACGGCATCGACCAGCTTGGGCTTGATCTTCCATTTGTACCATCGGCCGGCGGGCCTGCCGGCGACATAGACGCTGTCGGCCCGCTTCAGCATGACGCCTTCGACGCCGACCGCCGAAATCGCCTTCTGCTTTTCGCCGAGCTCCTCCCAGGTCCGGAACGGGATCAAGGGCGATAGGTCGAAACCCGGGCGAGGCTTCGCCGCGTACCAAGCCTCCAGCCGGGCGCGGCGAACGACGAATGGCAGGGGGCGCAGATCCTCAGCACCCTCGAACAGGATGTCGTAAAGCCGCACGCCGACCGGCGATTCCTTCAGCATCTCGGCACTGACGGTTTTCCGGTTCAGCCGTTTCTGCAGATCGGCGAAGGTTCCCACCTCCCCCTTGCGCATCACCAGCAATTCGCCGTCGAGGGTGACATCGGCCGGCGCCGCATCGACCACGTCGGGAAATGTCGCCGTCATCTCGTCGCCCGAACGCGAATAAAGCCGGATCTTGGCGCCCTCGCCCACGATCTGCACGCGCGCGCCGTCCCATTTCCATTCCGCCACGAAGGCGGCGGGATCGAGCGCGGTGAGATCGGCCACATCCAGGGAGTGGGCCAACATCGGCGAACGAAAGGCCGCGCGCCCCCGCGCGTCCGGCCGGGGGCCTTTGCCCTCGAGCCAGGCGAACAGCTCGCCATAGGGCATTTCCAGCGCATGCCAGACCTCTTCGACTTCGGCCGGCGCCACCGGGCCCATACCGGCAAGCGCGGTCTTGGCGAGGCGGCTGGAAACGCCGATTCGCAGATTGCCGGTGATGAGCTTGATCAGCGCCCAGCGCCCGACCGCATCGAGCCGATCGAGCCAATCGGCCATGACAGCCGGGAGCATTGCTTTCGATGTCCCATGCAGGGTTTCGACGACGGCGCCAAGGGTGGGCGGCGCCTGATCGCCGGTCTTGCCCGGCCAGATCAGCGCCACGGTTTCCGCCAGATCGCCCACATAGTCATGGGAGAGATCGAATAGAACGGGGTCGGTGCGCTCCGCCGCCAGTTTGCGCAGCACGCCCGACTTGGCATGCCGGAAGCTGAGTTCGCCCGTCAACGCCGCCAGCGCATATCCGCGATCCGGATCGGGGGCCGAGGCGAAATATGTGGCCAGCAGGCGCAGCTTGGCATTGCGCTGCGGCTGGTAGAAAAGCTGATCGAGCAAGGGCGCGAAGCGCTTCATTCCGCGTCTTCGTAACCGACGAGCGACAAGGCTTTGGCCGCGATGCCGAGGCCCGTGGCGTAATGCACCAGCGCCTCCTCATTGCCGTGGGTGACCCAGACCTTCGCAGCGCCCACGTCGCGGATCGTCTCAGTCAGCTCGTCCCAATCGGCATGGTCGGAAATCACCAAGGGCAATTCCGCCGCCGCTTGGCGCGCCCGCGCGCGCACGGCCATCCAGCCCGACGCCACGGCATGAATCGGCTCGGCCATGCGGCGCGACCACCGATCGCGCATCGCGCTGGGCGGCGCCAGCACGATCTGACCTTTCATGTCGTCGGTGGCCGCTGCGCTCGCCGGCCGGAGATCGCCGAAATCGCAACCCCATCGACGATAGAGATCGGTCAACGGAAACAGCGCGCCATGGAGCCAGATCGGCTTGTCCCACCCTTCCTCGCGCAGCAGAGCCAGGACGCGCTGGGCCTTGCCCAGCGCATAGGCGCCGACCAGATGCGTGCGCTCCGGGAAGAGTTCGATCGAGGCCAGCAGCTTGCGGATTTCGCCGCGATCGGACGGGTGGCGAAAGACCGGCAAACCGAATGTGGCTTCTGTGATGAACAGGTCGCAGGGGACGACCTCGAAGGGCGGACATGTGGGATCGGCCCGGCGCTTGTAGTCGCCCGAGACCACGACCCTGGTTCCCTCATATTCGATCACGACCTGGGCCGAGCCCAGGATATGCCCGGCCGGCGCCAGACGAAGCTCCACCTCGCCGACCTTCAGCCTCTCGCCATAGGGCAGCGACTGCAGATTTGCGCCAGCACCACCGCCGAAACGCGTTTCCATGATCGCGATGGTGCCGGGTGTGGCCAGCACATGCCTATTGCCCGGCCGTGCATGGTCGCCATGGCCGTGCGTCACGACCGCGCGCTCGGCCGGCGCCATGGGATCGATGGTGAAGCCGCCGGGCTCGCAAACGATGCCCGAGGGCGTGCTGCGCAACCATTGTTCGGGTTTCGCCATGCGCCATAGATAAGAAATTGCCGGTTCGTTGACCAGCCCGTCCAGACCGGATCGACTGGAACTGGCGCATCCTGTTCCGCGGCGACGCGAGGTCGACCAGGCGCGAGGTATTTTCCTATAGGAAATCCTTTACCGTTGACAAAATTCCGGCACAGGCCGTTCAATTGAGATGCTGGTCCGTCCGGTTTCTTGGGATAGCTCGGACGAATGGAATTGCCGCCGCCGGTGTCGGAATCCGAGGATCGTGATGCCAGGCGCTGGCCTGGGCGGCAGTCAAATCACTGTTGGGAGGATATCATGCGGAGCTCCGAGAAACTGCTGTGCAGCGCGACAACCATCGTCGCCATTCTGGCGCTCGCGGTGCTGTCGAGCGGAGGAATCGCCGAGGCTGCCGGCATCAAGCGAGGCGGCACGCTGACCGTCGCCCGGCCGGACGACCCGCTCACGCTGGATCCGTTCATTCCGTCCGACAACGGCTCGATCTACGCCATCGCCCAGGTCTGCGAGCCGCTCGTCCTGGGCGACGACACGGGCAAGGGGCTCGAGCCCGGCCTTGCCGACTCCTGGGAGGCATCTGCCGACGGCTTGAGCTACACCTTCAAGCTGAGGGACGGGGTCAAATTCAGCAACGGCAAGCCAGTCACCGTCGATGACGCCGTCTTCTCGTTGAAGAAAGTCGCGGATCCCGCCGCCTCCTATGGCTTCGCCTTCGATCCGGTCAAATCGATCGACAAGGTCGACGACAGCCACCTCAGGATCACGCTCAAGACGCCCTATGTCACCCTGTTGTCGGCCGTCTCTCTGTTTTCCTCGTCGGTCGTGTCCATGGCGGACTACACGAAGGACCCTGCGGCCTTTGGGAAGAGCCCCGTCTGCACCGGCCCGTTCAAGGTGGAGAGTTACGAGCGCGGCAGCCAGGTCGTGCTGGTGCCGAACCAGTATTACTGGCGCAATGGCGAGGATGGCAAGCCGCTACCTTATCTCGACAAGGTCATTCTGAAATACGTGCCGGAGAGCAATTCGCGCGTGCTCGGTCTCAGGAACGGCGACTTCGACGCGATTGTCGCGGTGCCATTGAGTCAGGCGGCGTCGATCAAGCAGGTCGACGGCATGTCGCTGGAGGTAGCCCCGGGCTACCGCCTCGATTATGTCTATCTGAACCACGCCAAGAAACCGATCGACGACAAGCGCATCCGGCTGGCGATGAACTATGCCGCCAACCGGGACGCGATCATGAAGTCGGTTTATTTCGGCGTCGGCCAGATCGCCAATTCCTTCATGCCGCAGGTGAATTACTGGTCGGACAAGGTCGAGCCGATCCCCTACGACCTCGACAAGGCCAAGGCCCTCATCAAGGAGGCCGGCTATGACGGGACGCCGATCAAGCTCATGGTCGATACCGGCAATGCGCCGTTCAAGCAGATCGCGACGATCCTGCAGGACGGCTGGACCCAGGCGGGCCTGAAGGTCGAGATCGTCGAGTTCGACACGGGCACGTCCTTCGACATGACGCAGAAGGGCAACTACCAGGCCTATGTGAGCTACATTACCAGCGACATCAACGACGACGACGAGCTGGCGACGCTCGAGGGCGACTACCATGGATCGACCGAGGCCTTCTTCTCGCGCTACAAGAACGACCAGGTGGTCGATCTCCTGGCCCAGGCGCGGCAGACCAGCGACAAGGCCAAACGGGCCGATCTCTATGGCAAGATCCAGGACATCGTCTATCACGATGCCTACAGCGTGCCGCTCAACTTTCTGCCCTACGTGAATGCCTACCAGAACAAGGTGAAGAACTGGCATAACATAACGGTCGGCTGGTGGTGGCTGCGTCAGGTATGGTTGGATCAGTAGGATCGGCTGGCGCCTCCCTGCCCGGCGCCTCGGGCCTTGGGCTGGGGCGTCGATCGCACCCATGACGTCCCTCAGATACGTCCTGGAGCGCCTGTTGCACGCGCTCCCCGTGCTGCTGGGCGTGACCATCTTCGTCTTCTTCGCCATTCAGCTCGTGCCGGGCGATCCGATCCGCATCATGATGCATGGCCGAATCTCCGATCAGGAGGTGCAGGCGATCTATGAACGGCTCGGCATGAACCGGCCGCTCCTCATCCAATACGTCGATTTCCTGCGCAAGGCCGCGACGGGCGATCTCGGCACCAGCATCATCCAGAACGCGCCGGTGACGACGCTCATTCTGGAGAAGTTCTGGCCTTCGATCTGGCTTCTGGCGTCGGGTGCGGTCATTTCCGTCCTGCTGGCCCTGCCGCTCGCCTCGATTTCGGCCTTCTACCGCAACCGCTGGGCCGATCATCTGATCCGGGTCGCCGGCATGGTGGGATTCGCCATGCCCCCGTTCTGGATCGGCCTCCTGCTCATCCTTGGGTTCGGCCTCTGGCTCGGCTGGTTTCCCATCGCCGGATACGGCCAGGATACCGCCGGCCATCTGCACCACATGTTCCTGCCGGGCCTGACCATTGCCCTGTTCCTTGCGCCGATCCTCGTGCAGTCGCTGCGCACTTCGATGCTCGACGTGCTGGCCGCCGACTACATCGAGGTGGCCCGGGCCAAGGGTCTCAGCGAGTGGCGCATTCTCCTGAAACACGTCCTGCGCAATGCCGCGATCCCCGCGATCACGGTGTTGGCGGTGAACATCGGCTGGCTGGTCAGCGGCGCCGTCATCGTCGAATATGTGTTTTCGCTGCCCGGCATGGGTTCGCTCCTGGTCCGATCCGTCGGGTTTCGCGACTACCCCGTCATTCAGGGTCTCTCCCTCGTCTTCGCCGTGATCGTGATCGTCGTGAACCTTCTGGCCGATCTCAGCTACATGCTGGTCGATCGGCGCGTACTGAAGGCCTGAGCGGATGGCCTCGGCGCTCCCGACAGCGCGGAACGGCCTATTCGCAACGATCGGCGCGGAGATCCGCTCGTGGAGCCCCACGCTCAAGATCGGCACGGCCATAATGGGGATCATCCTGTTCGGAGCCGTCTTCGCGCCCTGGGTGGCGCCTTATGATCCTTATTTCCAGAACTTCGCCGCCACGTTGCAGCCACCGGGGCCGGCGCATCTCTTCGGCACGGATAACCTCGGCCGGGACATTTTTTCCCGCGTGCTCTATGGCGCGAGGATCGATTTGCAGATCGGTCTGATCACGACTTACGTGCCGATGAGCTATGGCATGCTGCTCGGGGCCTATTCCGGCTACATCGGCGGGCGCGTCGATGCCGTGGTCATGCGCATTCTCGACACCGCCATGGCCTTTCCCTTCCTCGTCCTGATCATCGTCATCCTGGCGATTCTGGGGCCGGGGGTGCAGAACATCTACATTTCGGTCTTCCTCGTGGCCTGGACGATGTATGCGCGGCTGGCCCGGGCCGAGATGATGGTGGAGCGAACGAAGGACTACATCACGGCCGCACGGGTGCTGGGGTTCCCGACCAATCGCATCATCCTGCGCCACGGGCTGCCCAATGTGATCAACTCCTCGATCGTCTTTTCGATGTCGGATTTCGTGCTCAACATCCTGCTTGTTTCGGGCTTGAGTTTTCTCGGCCTCGGCATCCAGCCGCCGATTCCCGAATGGGGTGCCATGATCTCCGAGGGCAAAGACTTCATCCTGCAGGCCTGGTGGATATCCACCATGCCCGGTTTCGTCGTCGTCTTGACCGGAACCGCGCTCAGCCTGATCGGCGACGGCCTGGCGCAGCGCCTGGGCGAACGTCACCATACCTTGGTCTGAGCGCCGTGCGGGGCATGGCCAGATGGCAAGCATCCGCAACCGGCCCGGCCCTGCTGGCGGTCTGCGATCTCGTCGTCGAGTTTCGCGGCAAGCAGGGCAATGTGATCGCCAACGATCATCTCTCCCTGGACATTCTGCCGGGCGAGACTCTTGGCATCGTCGGCGAATCGGGCAGCGGCAAATCGGTGTTGTGCCGTGCGATTCTCCGCCTTCTTCCCTCCCCGCCGGCTTTCGTCAGGGCAACCAGCGTGATGTTCGACGGCCGCGATTTGATGCGCCTCGACGATGCCGAGATGCGCCGGGTTCGGGGCCAGGACATAGCGATGATCTTCCAGAACCCGATGAGCAGCCTGAACCCGGTCTGGCCGATCGGCGATCAGGTGGCGGAGCCGCTCAGGCTTCATAAAGGGATGGCTCGCGGCGAGGCCCGCGCGGCCACCATCGCGCTGCTGCGGCGGGTCGGCATCCCTTCGCCGGAAAAGCGCATCGACGACTACCCCTATCAATGGTCCGGCGGAATGATGCAGCGGGCCGTCATCGCCATGGCGCTCGCCGGCGCACCCAGGCTGATGCTGGCCGATGAGCCCACGACCGCGCTCGACGTCACCATCCAAGACCAGATCCTGGCCCTGTTGCTCGAGCTTCAGCGGGAAAGCGCGATGGCCCTCGTCCTCGTCTCGCACGACATGGGCGTGATCGCCGAGACCTGCGATCGAATCGTCGTGATGTATGCAGGACGCATCGTCGAACTCGCCTCGACGCCGCAGATCTTCGAGGCCCCGGCTCACCCATATACCCTCGGCCTGCTGCGCTCGATCCCCCGCCTCGACGCGAGAAAGCCCCGCCTGTCCTCGATCCCAGGCCAGCCGCCGGACTTGGCCCAACTGGGGATCGGTTGCGCCTTTGCCGACCGCTGTTCGCTGGCGACCCCGGAATGCCGGGCCGCCAGGGTCGAGCTGCGTTCGGTCGGGCCCGGCCATGCCTCGGCCTGCCTCTATCCGGATCGGGTGGCGGCGCTGGCGATGGCTGAGACATGATGAAGGACATAACCCTACCCACGGCCCCGGACCAGGAGCCCGCGTCATTCGTCCGGCCACCAGGACCGCTGCTGGCGATCGAGGATTTGATCGTCGAGTTCGTCAAACCCCGGTCGCTGGCGGATGTCGCGCTCGGCCGGAGAACCCGTGCCGTGCGCGCGGTGGACGGTTTGAGTTTGTCGGTCGCTCCCCGGGAGACCCTGGGCCTTGTCGGCGAGAGCGGCAGCGGCAAGACGACCGTCGGCCATGCCATCCTGGGCCTGTACCGGCCGAAGGCGGGGCGGATCGTCTATGAGGGAGAGGACATCGCAACCCTTGACGCCGCCGGACAGCGGCGGTTTCGCCGCCGGGTTCAGATGGTATTCCAGGATCCCTATTCCTCGCTCAACCCGCGCCTGCCGATCGGCAAGGCCATCGCCGAGGTGCTGCGATTCCACAAGGTCGTGCCGGAAGGCGACGTTAGCGGCGAGGTGCGGCGGCTCCTCGCCATCGTCGGCCTTCTGCCGGACATGGCTTACCGGCGTCCCCGCGGCCTTTCGGGCGGCCAGCGCCAGCGCGTCGGGCTCGCACGCGCGCTTGCCGTGCGACCGACCTTCATGGTGCTGGACGAACCGGTGGCCGCCCTCGACGTGTCGATCCAGGCACAGATCATGAATCTGCTGAAGGATCTGCGCGACGAGCTCGGGCTTACCATGCTGTTCATCGCGCATGAGCTGGGCGTGGTGCGCCACATGTCCGATCGGATAGCGGTGATGTATCTCGGCCAGATCATGGAAGTCGGAACGGCGGGCGAGATCTTCGGCGCGCCGCGCCATCCTTATACGCAAGGATTGCTGAAGGCGGTGCCCCAGCTGCGACCGGTCAAGCGCCAGCGGGCCGCCGTGCTTCAGGGCGATATCCCGAGCCCGCTCGATATTCCAACCGGCTGTCGATTTCGGACGCGCTGCCCCATGGCAGCCGCCCGCTGCGTCGAGACGCCGCCGCAAGTCCAACTGTCGACGAGCCATAT
>JBGPNG010000032.1:0-9241 GCA_041487395.1 Dongiaceae bacterium | reverse complement strand
CGAAGTATTCATCGAAGCGCCCCGGATTGGAATGGACGTGAACCGCGGAACCGCCAGGAGTTCCTCATTCGAGGTGAGGTTCGTCGGAGAAGCAGATTGATGATCCCTTGACTTACCAAAATACCTAGCGAAAGCCACCCACCGAAATGCTGCGCATGGCCAGAAAACAGCGCGCGAAGTTCGCGCTGGCGCATGAGTGGAAAGCACCATAGATTCCGATTTACTCAATCTGCACAGTGTGGTCGGAGGACAGAGATGCTTGTTGCTTTCAGCTCTGTGGGCCACGGCTCAAACCACAGACAGAAATGCTTCGTGACAACTTGGTTTCGCTGATCTGCTGATCGGTCATGGTCGGCATGTGGACACTTAGCGCCGGAGCTGGAGAGCGCAGGATACGGTGTCGCAAATGGGAAACAATCAAGAGGCAATATCGCCTGAGGTGAGCCTCGCCGCTTCGTGCGAGGGCAGGGAGGAAGGAGACGTTCGATGAGGATAAGCAAATCATGGTGCATCGCAGCCGCCGCTGCCGTCGCGGCGATCTCATTCGGCTTCGACGCGGGGCATTCCTTTATAGCATCGGCATCGGCCGACGGCTGGGACCCCGCAAGGGCGCAGGCACAGTGCGCGAACTTCACCACCTATGGCATGGCGGACGATGGCGTGTATGGCCCTTGGTTCAAGGCGATGTACAACCATTACGGATGGACGAACTGCCAGCGCACGGACAACGACCTGGGTTCGTCCGAGGTCGTCGCCGCCTACGAGGCGGAAAAGAACAATCCGAAAGGCGTCATTGCTGACATCGGCATCGTCTTCGGGCCGGAGGCGGAACGGCGCGGCCTGGTCCTGAAGTACACGCCTAAGGGTTCCGATTTCGTACCCGCCGAATATAAGCAGAAGGGCGGGGGGTGGATCGGCAGCGTCGTCGGCGCCATAGGATTCACTGTAAACCTCGAAGCCATTCCAAACCCGCCGCGCAGCTGGGCCGACCTGCTGAAGCCCGAGTACAAGGGTAAAATCAAGGGCATCAATCCGACGAGCGGCGGCACCGGCTTCATGGCCCTGCTTGCCGCCAACTACGCCCTGGGTGGCGATGCCAAGGATCCGACCAAGGCCTACGAGTTCTTCAAGAAGCTTCGGGCAAGCGGCAATCTGTATGACGGCGACTGCGACATTCCCAATCTCGAGCGCGGCGAGTGCGGGATGAAGATCCAGTACGATTTCTACGGCCTTGCGGAAGGCGTCGCGGCCATGAAGGCCAAGAGCGTCAAGGCCGAGTTTATCATCCCGTCGGACGGCAGCATCTGGGCGCCCTCGGCGCTGCTGCCCAACGGCTTTACGGACAAGCCGGACCTCGCCAAAGCGATCCTCGACTGGGCGATGACGGACGATGCGGCAGCGGCGTGGGCCAAGACCTATGCGCATCCGATGAAGCAGGTCTTCGGCGGTCTCAAGCTGCCGCCGGAGGCGACCGCCCAGTGGCTCCCGGAATCCGCCTACGCGCATGTCGGAAAGGTCGAAGTGTTCCCCGACCTCGGCAAGGTCGCGGAGGACTGGGAGACCAAGGTCCTGCAATAGGCGTGGCTGTCTTCGAAAACCCCGTCGGCCGTCGGTATGGCCGCCGACGGGGACCTTTCGCCCGGTTGGTCGCGGATTGGGCGGTCGTCCTGCCTTTTACGCTTGCGATCGCCTGGCTGCTGATCGGGCCCGCTGCGAACATCGTCGTCGACAGCCTGCGGGACTCGCAGGGGGACCTGACTTCGCTCAACTGGCGCGACGTCGTCGCCAACCCGTTGACACGGCGAGCGATCGTCACCTCCATAGTGATCGGCGTGACGATCGCCAGCCTGACGGCGGTCATCGGCGTGCCGCTAGCTTGGTGCGTCAGCCGGCTGACGATCGGCAACCGCTCGCTCGCGGCAGCGGCCCTCAATGTCGCCGCCAATATTCCGGCGACGTCGCTGGTGTTCGGCTTCGCGGCCGCATTCGGTGGCGCCGGCATGGTCACTCTTGCGTTGCGGACGGTTTGGGCGGACGCGCCGACATTGAACATCTATAGCCCGACCGGGCTCGTCTGCATCTTCCTCTATTTCCACGTGCCGCTTTTCGCACTCCTCGTCCTCCCCGCCATGGGCGCGGTGTCGGAGGATCTGTGGGAGGCGGCCAGCGTATGCGGCGCGGGAACGGTCCGGTTCTGGTGGCGGATCGGCCTGCCGGTCCTGGCCCCGTTCGTGCTCGCCGGCTGGATTCTCATGTTCGTCTGGGCCATCGGCCAGTATGGCGTGCCGCTGGCGCTCGGCGGCACGGAGGCGACGCTGAATCTCATGACCTTGCGGATCGGCGATCTCATCCAGTCCGTCGGCAGCAACAACCGCTTCGGGCGAGCCGCCTGCCTGTCACTGCTGTTGATCGTCCTCTCTGTCGGCGCTCTCTGGCTCTATCGTTCCTTGCTGCGGCGGGCACTGCGATGGATCGCCTGACGATGTCGGCTCGGGCGCCAACGCAAAACCGCACGTCCGGCATGGCGGAGGCCGCCGAGGTCCTGGCCGGCCCGCGCTGGCTGCGGGCGGCCGCGCTGGCGGGCGTCGCGGTCTACGGCGCGCTTCCGCTCTGTGCCACGGCGCTCTATTCGCTGGCCACGGTGTGGCGGCGCAAACCGCTGCCAGACAGTTACACGCTGCAATGGTGGGCGTCGACCCTGACTGACCCGGTTTTCCTGGCCGCGATAGGCCGATCGATCACCATCGCCCTTCTCACCGTGGTCGCCGTCAATCTTGTCGTGCTCCCGCCGCTCTACTGGTCGCACATCGCCAACCGGCGAATCCGACCCTTGCTCGAGGCCTGCGCCCTGATCCCCTTCGTCCTTCCCGGCGTCGTGATGGCCGCCGGCATCAACCGTTTCGTCGGCCTGTGGCCGCTCACCGCCCAGCTGCAGGCAACGCCGACGCTCTTGCTGCTAGCGATCGTCGCGACTTCGTTTCCCATCTATTTATGGGCGGTCGACGGATCGCTGCGCGCCGCCAACGTCATCGCCTTGTGGGAGGCGGCGACGGTGCATGGCGCCGGGCCCTGGCGCACATTGCGGCGGGTCGTCGTGCCCAGCATCCGCCACGGCCTCGCCGCCGGCTCGCTGCTCGTCTTCGCCTCGGCCATGGGCGAGTTGGCGCTGGCGCGGCTCATCACCGGCTCGGCCTTCGAGACGTTGCCATTGTGGCAGCTGCGCCAACTGCGCGGGACCGACGCCAATCCCAACGGCATGGCGGTGTCGAGCCTGCTCAGCCTTGCCATGCTGTTTGCCTTCTCTTTCGCGATCGTGCTCGGCAACCGAGGCCGTGTCGCTCAGATTGCGCCGACGGCGGCAAAGGACTAGATGCCCGAAGTCCGCGTCGAGCATTTGCGCAAGACATTCGGCCGCACGACCGCGCTCGGCAATATCAACCTGAGCGTCAGCGACGGCGAACTCCTGGCGCTGCTAGGCCCGAGCGGGTGCGGCAAAACCACGTTGCTTCGTTGCATCGCCGGCTTGACCCGGCCGGACTCTGGCTCCGTGTTCCTTGGTAGTCGCGACGTTACCGAAGATCCGTCGCGTACGCGGGATGTCGGCATGGTGTTTCAGGGTTATGCCCTGTTTCCGACCATGACGGCAGCCGAAAATGTCGGTTTCCCGCTGGAGGCGCGGCGATGGCCGCGCGGTGCGGTCGCCGAACGGATTTCCGAGATGCTGGCGCTCGTCGGGCTCGAACATATCGCCGCCAGATACCCGCATGAACTCTCGGGAGGCCAGCAGCAGCGGGTTGCATTGGCGCGCGCGCTGGCGGGCAAGCCCAAGGTCCTGTTGCTCGACGAGCCGCTTTCGGCACTCGATGCCATGACCCGCACGACGCTGCGCGACGAGATTCGCCGCATCCAGCTCAAGGTCGGCATGACCGCCCTCTACGTTACCCACGATCAGGCCGAGGCCCTGGCGGTCGCGGACCGCGTCGGCGTGATGGACCACGGCCGCCTCGTCGAGGTTGGCTCGCCGGCCGATGTGTATCTGCGGCCAAGGCACCGCTTCACCGCGGGCTTCCTGGGTGGCCGCACAATGTTGGCACTCGCAGTCGGGAGCGATGGCCGCGTCCGCTGGGGCGGTGCCCTCGCGACCTCCGTGCCGTGGCCGTCCGGCACACCGGTCATTGTTGCCGTCACGCCGGAAGCCGTGCGCCTGGATGCCGTGAGCGGGGTGGAGGGTCGCATCGTCCTCGTCTCCTTCCGCGGCGGGACGACACGACTGCAGATCGAGACCGAACTTGGGGAGATCGCAGCCGACGTCGCCTCGAGCGAGACCGAGCGCTACCCAAGCGGCCGCACCGTAAGGCTCGCGGTCGCTGCGGACCTGGTGCAGGTCTTCCGCGCCGACGAGAATGGTGTCGACGATGTCTCAGACGCGCATTGACCCGGCGCTGTCGGCGGCAGAGCTTCCGGCCACTTCGGCCAGGCATTCATCGATGATGCCGAAGGCTCGCTCCAACTCGTCTTCGCGGATGATGAGGGGCGGGTTGAGGGACAGCACCGAGCCGGCGCTGACCTTGAGGCTGAGGCCGCGATCCAAGGCGAGATAGAGGCTCTTTTCCGCCGCTTCCCGCGCCGGTTCTTTCGTCGCCCGATCACTGACTAGGTCGATGGCTATCTGGAGGCCGAGTCCACGCACGTCGCCGACGAGTTGATGGCGGGTGGCGAGTTCCTTGCCGCGCTCGAGTGCCAATTGCCCTAGCGCTCGGGCCCGCTCGACCAAGCCTTCGTCGCGGATGACGCCGAGGGCCGCTAGGCCCGCCGCCGCCAGGACGGGATTCTTCTCGTGCGTAAAGTGGCCGATGGCGACATCGCCGAGCACATCGAGTTCCGCTCGCGCGATGATTGCGGCGAGCGGCACGACTCCGCCGCCGAGCGCCTTGCCGAGGACAAGTATGTCGGGCACAACGCCGTCATGCTCGCAGGCGAACATGCGGCCGGTCTTGCCGAGCCCTGTCTGCACCTCGTCAAAAACGAGCAGCGTCCCGAACTCGTCGCACGCGGAGCGCACCGTGCGCCAGAAGCCGGGCGGCGGCACATACTCGGCCGCGCTGACCGGCGCAGCGACGACGGCGGCCACATCGCGTTCCTGCTGCAGGATGTCGCGGATGACCCGCGCCGCCATCATGCAGCAGCCCGAGTGGGGCATGTGTCCGTAAGGGCAGCGATAGCAGGACGGTGGCGCCACGTGGCTGGTGCCGGGCAACAGCGGTCCGGCTGAGGGGCCGCGGAACATCCCCTCTCCGCCGACGCTCGACGCCGCGACGCCCGCACCGTGAAAGGCGCCCCAGAATCCCACGGTCTTGTGGCGCCCGGTAACCCCGCGAACGAGGCGCAGCGCAATCTCCATGGCGTCGTTGCCGCTCGGCGCAAACAGGCACTTGGTCAAGCCCGCGGGCGCGATCTCAGCGAGTGCCCGCGCCAGCGCGACGGCTGAAGCGTTGGCGTAGCGTCGCGGGGCAAATGTCAGCTCGTCAAGTTGCGCCTTCACGGCTGCCACCACCCGCGCATGTGCGTGCCCGACGTGATGCACGTTGTTGCCGTGAAAATCCATGTAGCGGCGGCCGTCCGTGTCCTCGATGTAGATGCCGTGGGCCGCGCGCACAGCGTTGAGACACGGGGTGGATAGCGATTGACCAAGGAAGTAGCGGCGGTCCTCCTCGAGGAGGGAACGGGTGGCGTCATCAAGTGCGCGCGCCTGCCAGGACCGGCGTTCGAGGGACTGGTTGGAATCGTCGAGTGACGGCGGGGGCGTCAGGATTTTCTTCATTTGCGGCCGTTCGCCGTCAGATCGCCAAGGCGGCCGCGGCGACTGGCGCCCACATCCGCAACGACGGGGGTGCGCGACGGACTGCCACCGCAGCCGTGGCTACAGAGGGGTGTCCGCCCGCCACGACAGCGACGCAAGGCCGCGTCGTCAAATTCCCGTGGGACGCGGCCATGGTGATCTCCCGCTCGCGGCCGAAGACGCGCCCGGGCTCGCACCATGCCACCAGATGCTTGTCATCGAGTGGGCAGGTGCCGGCAACGCCGTCGGCGGCGATCGCGCGCGCGAGAACGGCAGCGAGCTTGCCCTCATAAGGTCGCACAAGGGCCGCGGACCCATCCTCGAGAACGTCCGCCAGACCCGAGAGCGCCTCGGCCAGACGGACTGGATCGCGGTCGGCCACGTCTTCCGCCCGATGGTCGGAGACGACGACAAAGAGAGTATCGCTCCAGGCATCGGCGAGAGCGCTCGTCAAGTTGCCTACGATATCGTCGAGCTGCGCCCGGGCCGCGCGGGTTTCTGAGGCGTCAATCCCGTGTCTGTGGACAGCCGTATCTACGCCCTGCAGCTGCCCGATGATCAGATCATGGCCCGAACGCACCGCCGCGATGAGCGTTTCAGCGGTCGCCGTGTCCGGGAGATATTTCGGCCGCGGGGCCCCGTAGCGACTGATGTCGAGCGTCGTCGGCCAGGCAAGATCGGCCGAGTGGCCATTCACCGTATTGAGGATGTCCGGATCGCTGGCGGCGATCGCCGTGCGACGACCGCCCGCTTTTGCGCGATCGAGCAGCGTGGGAACCTTTACGCGCGGATCGGCGTCGATGCCGCCATCCGGGCCGAACACGCGGTTGGCAAGAACGCCATGGCGGGAAAGCGGGACGCCGGTCAGGAGCGTCGCGTGGCACGGGCCGGTGCTCGCTACGAGCTCGGCCACCCCGCCCAGCGGAGCGGCCGCTCCGCGGTCCGCTAGGCGCGACAGCCAGGGCATGCGCCCGGCATCCACGAATTCCGGACCGAGGGCGTCGAGGACAAGAATGACAACGCGACCCGTGCGCAAGGAGGACATAACGTGAAGCGTAGGGATGTCGTACCGATGCTGTCAATGCGCAGCCCCTCCGGCAACCCCTGTTACGATCAAACAACCTCAAGGATGGTGCCGGGAATGGCGCCGAAGTATCATCGGGATTTTCCGGGCTCGACATGAAGATCAGCGGTATTGAGGCGCTGCACCTCCGCATCCAGCAGGTCGAACTGAAGGCTGACGGGACGCAGGAAGTGCTTTTGGTCCGCGTAACCACCGATGAGGGCATCGTCGGTCACGGTGAGGCGGTTTCCAACGCCTCGGTCGTGCGCGCGATCGTGGAAGCCCCGCGGTCGATGCCCTTCCGGCACGGCCTCGCAGTGGTGCTGACGGGCAGCGATCCGCTCGATCCAGCGGCGCGCTGGCGGGATATGTACGATGCGACGCGCTGGTATGGCCGGCGCGGTGTGGCGATTCACGCGATGGCGGCGGTGGATACGGCGCTCTGGGACATCGTCGGCCAGCATCGTCATCGATCTTGCCATGCTGTATGGGGCACGCGCCGCCACCGCGTGCGGGCCTATGCCAGCGTGCTTTTCCCTGACGATCCCGAACGGTCCGCCGCCTTGGCTGCCGATCTTGCGGAACGCGGCTTCACGGCGATTAAGTTTGGCTGGGGCAAGTTTGGTCGCGACCGGGCGTGGGACATCCGGACGCTGGCGGCCATACGTTCTGCAGTAGGATCCGAAGTCGACCTCATGGTCGATGCCGGACGGGTCTGGACCGTTGGCGACGCCCTCCGGAGAGCGCCCGAGCTGTTCGACCGCTTCGCTCTGCTCTGGCTGGAGGAGCCCTTGCACGAGGACGACCTCGACGGCTACGCACAACTCGCCGCGGCCATACCCGGTTGTATCGCTGCCGGCGAGACCGAGGAGCGCGAGGTAGATTTTCTTGGTTTGCTCGAGCGTGGCGTCAGAGTGATCCAGCCGGATATCGGCCGGGCGGGCGGACCGACGGTTTGTCGAGCCCTCTCGGCTGCGGCAGCAGCTCGATCGGCCTGGTGCGTGCCGCATTGCTTCGGGACCGGCGTGAATCTGGCCGCTTCTGCGCAATGGATGGCGAGCGCGGAGGCAGCGCCGATGATGGAGTATCCTGTCACCGCCTCGGCGCTGCGCAATGAGCTGGTCATCGGCATGCCGACAATGCAGAACGGCGAGGTCGTGGTCGGCGACGATCCCGGCCTTGGGATCAGCCTCGACTCGGCAACCATCGAGCGTTATCGGGTATAGTTCATGGTCCACTCTTGGAACGGCGCTGAAGCGCCCAAGAGAGGTTCGGGCTCGATTGATACCGAGGGTGAAGTCGGTGGAACGTCGCCTTGCCGCCATTCTGGCCGCCGATGTAGTTGGCTACAGCCGCCTCATGGAGCGCGACGAGGCCGGGACCCTCGCTGTACTCAAGTCCCGGCGTGCCGAGATTCTTCAACCCGTGGTTTCCAAACATCACGGCCGCATCGTGAAGCTGATGGGCGATGGGGTTCTGGTGGAATTCGCCAGCGCCGTGAATGCCGTCGACTGTGGGGTCGAACTACAGGAGGCGATGGAAGCCGCCAACGCGGAACTACCCGAAGACCAGCGACTCATATGGCGCGTCGGGATTAACCTCGGCGACGTGATGGTGGAGGGCAGTGACCTCTATGGCGATGGTGTGACCATCGCTGCGCGACTAGAAGCATTGGCCGAGCCGGGCAGTGTTCTGGTGTCACAGACCGTGTTCAGCCATGTCCGGGGCAAGGTCCAGTTCGGCTTCGATGACATGGGGGACCATAGCCTCAAGAATTTGGTGGAGCCGGTGCGAGTTTACCGAGTTTCGGCCGGCAGCGCCGACGCAATGCGAGCGCGCCAAGACCCTGCCATGCCATCCAAGCCCTCCATTGCCGTGCTCCCCTTCAGGAACATGAGCGGAGATCCGGCGCAGGACTACTTCTCAGATGGCATCACCGAAAACATCATCACCGACCTATCCCGATTTCGCGACCTATTCGTCATCGCGAGCAATTCCACGTTCGCTTACAAGGGCAAGGCGGTGAAGATGCAAAATGTGAGCCGGGAGCTCGGCGCTCGCTACGTTCTCGAGGGCAGCGTCCAACGGTCAAGCGACCGCGTGAGGATAACTGCCCAGCTCATCGACGGCGCTACGGGCCGGCATCTGTGGGCGGAACGCTACGATCGTGGCGTCGCGGACATTTTCGCGGTGCAGGACGAGGTAACGGAAACGATTGTCGGCACGCTCGCGACGGCTTACGGGGGGCGACTGCGCAAGGCTTGGCAGGGGCGGGCGGAAGGAGCTGGCCCGAGGAACTTTCAGGCCATCGATTATTTTCAGCGCGGCATGGAGTCCCT
>JBGPNG010000031.1:0-9330 GCA_041487395.1 Dongiaceae bacterium | reverse complement strand
CCCTGCAGCATGGAGACCATCTGATAAGCCGTCTGGGGGTCCAGCACCTGTTCGCGGGTATCGGGGATTTGCGGCGGCGATTGGCCATGCCAATCGACATTGGCGCAATCCTGACAAGGCCGTTCGTCATGGCGGAAGATGGTCCGGCCGAGCTTGTCTTGCACCCGGTCGATCAGCGTCGGCGTCACCTTCTTGCCGCCGTTGTCGATCTGCGAATAGGCGTTGGTAAGGCGCAGCACCGTCGTCTCGCCGGCGCCAAGCGCCATGGCGAGAACGGCCTGCAGATCGTCGACGACGCCCAGCCGCTTGGCCATCTCGACGACCTTGGCCATGCCGACCGCCTGGGCGACGCGCACGGTCATCAGATTGCGCGACTTCTCCAGCCCGATCCGCAGCGTGGCGGGACCCAGGAAATCCTGATCGTAGTTCGACGGCTTCCACAAGGGCAGGCCCACACCCTGATCGATGACGATGGGCGCATCCATCACGACCGTCGAGGGCGTCATCCCGTTTTCCAGCGCCGTCAGATAGACGATGGGCTTGAAAGAGGAGCCCGGCTGGCGCATCGCCTGGGTCACGCGATCGAACTCGCTGATCTGGAAACTCCAGCCGCCGGTCATGGCCAGCACCCGCCCGGTATGCGGATCCATCACCACCATGGCCCCGCTGATTTGCGGGACCTGGCGCAGCCCATAACTGTCGGCCGGATAGTCCCGGCCCTGTTGATCCTTTGTGACAGCCTCGACCATCACGACATCGCCGGCACCAAGCGCATCGCTTGGTTTCTTGATCGCGGGGCCGAGGACGAATTTGGCATCGACATGACGCGCCCAACCAAGCTCGCTGAGCGGGATCTGTCCGTCCGAACCGTCACGCAGCCCGATCTTGGCGACCTTGGCGTCGGTCGAGAGCACGACCGCAAGCTTCCACTCGTAGAGGCCCGGCGGATCGTTGACTGCAGCGAGCGCTTCGGGCCAGTTGCCCGAGATATCGATATGGGCGACCGGGCCGCGATAGCCGTGCTGCCGGTCGAAATTCATCAGCCCGTTGCGCAGCACCTCGTCGGCGATATTCTGCAGCCGGGGATCGATCGAGGTGCGCACGGTCAGGCCACCCTTGTAGAGGGCGTCCTCGCCGAAGCGCGCGACGAGCTCGCGCCGCACTTCCTCGGCGTAGTAGTCGGCACTGACCACTTCGGTCGAATCGCGCGGGTGGAGCGTCAAGGGTTCGGCCGTTGCCGCTTGCGCGTCGGTAGCACTGATATAGCCATCCTCGAGCAGGCGGCCGATGACCCAATTACGCCGCGCGAGTGCGGCCTCGGGATGCTTCTCGATATTGTAGTTGTTGGGCGCCTTGGGCAGCGAGGCGAGATAGGCGGCTTCGCCGACGGTCAAATCGTCGAGCGATTTGTTGAAATAGTTGAGCGCCGCGGCCGTGACGCCATAGTTGCCGGCGCCGAGATAGATCTGATTGAGATAGAGCTCGAGGATGCGGTCCTTGCTGAACGCCTTCTCGAGGCGCAGCGCAATGATGATTTCACGCACCTTGCGCTTCAGCGAGACTTCATTGCCCAGCAGAAAGTTCTTCGCCACCTGCTGGGTGATGGTCGAGGCGCCGATAGGCCGCCGGTCGCTGCCGAAGCGCATCACATTGGTCAGCATGGCCTGAACGATGCCGGGCACATCGATGCCGGGGTTCGTATAGAAGGTCTTGTCCTCGGCGGCGAGAAACGCATTGATTACGCGCTTCGGAATCGCCCCGATGGGCACGAAGATGCGCTTCTCGATGGCATATTCGGCAAGCAGGCGCCCGTCGCCGGCGAGCACGCGGGTGACCACCGGCGGATCGTATTTTTCCAGCTGCGTGACGTCAGGCAGGTCGGCGCTGTAGCGCTGAACGACGATATATCCGGCAATCCCGCCGACGATCGCCAGCAGGGTCAAGGTCGCGAACATGAACCCCAAGAAGCGTAGCAAGCGCATCTAAGCTGCCTTCGGCCTTCGGCTTGGCCACAACTGTCAGGATCGGCCGGCGACGACCACCGCGGCGAAGTAGCCGTCGATGGCACGCAGCATGGCTGCCGCCAGCTTGGCGCGATGCGCGCCCGAAAGCAACAGGGCCTCGTCCTGGTTGTCCGAAAGATATCCAAGCTCGATCAGCACCGAGGGGATATCCGGCGCCTTGAGCACAGCGAACCCGGCGAAACGATGGGTATTGCGCAGCAGAAGCGTGACCTTGCCCAATTCCTCGACCAGGAGTTCGGCAAAATGGGCAGAGAGATTCTTGGTTTCGCGCTGGGCGAGGTCGATCAGGATCGAGGTGACGACCACGTTCTGTTTCGACAAGTCGACGCCAGCGATGAGATCCGCCTTGTTTTCCTTGGTGGCGAGCGCCGCCGCCTCGGCGTCCGAGGATGTCTCCGAGAGCGTGTAGATGGAGGCGCCGCGGGCATCGCCGACGAAGGAGGAATCCGCATGAAGCGAGATGAACAAATCGGCGTGGTCGATGCGCGCCATTTCAAATCGGAGACGCAAAGGCACGAATAGATCGCTGTCGCGCGTCAGTTTCACGCGATAGCGACCGCTGGCCAGCAGCTGTCGCTGCAATTCACGGGCGACGGCGAGGGTAACGTTCTTCTCATAGGTGCCGTTCTGGCCGATGGTGCCCGGATCGGGGCCGCCATGGCCGGGATCGATATAGACGAGCGGCAGGATCGTCGGCAGCGGCTTGAGCAGGGGCACCCCCGCCGGCCAGCCAGCGGATCCGATAGACGCTGCATTATTCTGTAGCACGTCGCTCGAAGGCCCCGTGGCCGGAACCGCCGAGGCGACGACGGGCGCGGAGATGGGGGTAGCGATCGGGACCGGGGCAGCAACCGGAGTTTGACCGGTCGACTGACTGGACGCCAAATCGATGTCCGAGACAGGCTTCAACAGTGGCGTGCTGCCGGGCCAACTGCTAGCGCCGGCGCCGGACGGATTGGGATTGCTGGGCTGCGAGGTCGTCACGGCGAGGCTGCCGACGGTCAGCGGTGGGGCGGAATCGAGCGGCCCGGCGATGAGTGCCGCCGTAAAGTCATTGCCGCTCGCCGGCAATAGATCGATCACCAGGCGCCGGGTCTGGCCGGCGCTCGTCCCGGGAATCATCTGCACACCGCCGAGCTTGGCCGGGCCGCGCAGACCGGCGGTCAGTTTGGTAATACCACCATTGGATGCCGTGGCCATACTGGCCACTTGGCCCAGCACACCGGGCAAATGCGTCCCGCGCCAGTCGGATTCGGGCAATTCGACGTAGAGCCTGGGAGGGCCGGCCAGGAAACCGATGCGATAGGCGACCGGCTCCGACAGCTCGACCACGACTCGGGTCGAGCCGGGATGAACGCCGAGGCGAATATTCAATATTGCCGGTTTCGCCCAAGCTGCTTGGCAGAACAGCAAGGGGGCCAGCCATAGGATCGCCCAACGACGGAATTCGAACATGTTGTGGTCCGCCCCTCACATTCTTACCAAATAATCCCGTCAAAGTCATTGGAATCTATCACAAAAGGCGAATAGGCCTAGGTCCTGTGGAATTCGCTGTTGTGGATTGGCCCCTTGATGGCTAAGTTCGGCCTATCCGCATCTCGCTGCGGTGCACAGGCGCTCGGTCCACGACCGGCGTCGCGGTGCCTCGGCCATCGAGCGGCGCCAAGCCAGGTCAACGACCCGGGCGGCTGCGCAAGACAGCCTCAGGAGCCGGTATGCCAGGGCGCGCGGATGTGAGGGATTAAGCCCTCTGATGCGGCTGCCGTCGCCTCTATCGGGTCGGACGCCGCCGGATGGCGGTTCGGACGCTCCGGCCAATGCCGGAGCCGCCCTGCCAAGGGTCACAATGATGAGATTTTGTTCAACCCCTAACCATGTCGCGCCGCCGGTTCCCGGATTGAGGAACCGCGCCGGCCGCGGCACGGAGAAAATTATCAATGGCAAAGAGAATGTTGATCGACGCCACCCACCCGGAAGAAACCCGAGTGGCGGTGGTGGACGGACGCCGGCTTGAAGAGTTCGATGTCGAGGTCGCCAGCAGGAAGCAGCTAAAAGGCAATATCTATCTGGCAAAAATAACGCGGGTGGAGCCTTCGCTCCAGGCCGCATTTGTGGAATACGGCGGGAACCGGCACGGCTTCCTCGCCTTCAGCGAAATCCACCCCGACTATTACCGCATCCCGCTCGAGGATCGCGAAGCCCTGCTTGCCGAACAGGCGGCACTCGCACGCGAACAGGACGCCGAGCAGGAAGCCGAGCACAACTCCGAAGGCCGCTGGCACCGGCGCGATCGGCGGGGGCCCCGCGATCGTGACTCGCGCGATTCCGCGACGAGCGAGAGCACCCACGGCGGCGAATCGCACAATGACGAATCGCATGGCAGCGAAAAGCCAGATGGCGACCCACAGTCGAGTGCGACGTCAGGCGAAGAGGGCGAGCGGCCGGAGAGCGACGATACGATGCCACTTCGCGTCAGCGGCGAGGCCGATATGCGCCTCAGCAGCGAGCCCTTCGAACCTTCGCATTCGGCCGAGAGCCCGCTGAGCGAGGCGCCTGCGCGCGAGACATCCGAAGACGAGCGGACCCGCGATGATTTTTCGCCGGTTGGCGCTGGCTCCGACACGCCGGGCACGAGCGAGGCCGTAGGCAGCGGCGACGAACCTTCGCGCGACCTGTCTAGGGCCCCGGAAAACCAAACCAACGCGGAAACGGCGGAGTCCGCGAACGCGGACGAGGGGCCCGAGCATCGCGCCGTGATCGAGGATACGCCGACGGTCCCGCAGAGTCTGGAGACGGTCGGTGGCGACGAAGCGGAAGAGTCGTCTTCGCGTCGGCCACGTCCCCTCAGCCGCCGCTACAAGATCCAGGACGTCATAAAGCGCCGGCAAATTCTGTTGGTGCAGGTGACGAAGGAAGAGCGCGGCAACAAGGGTGCGGCGCTGACGACCTATCTTTCGCTTGCCGGACGCTATTGCGTGCTGATGCCCAACACAGATCGTGGCGGTGGCGTCTCGCGCAAGATCACAAATGCAGGCGATCGCAAGCGGCTGAAGTCGATCATTGAAGATCTCGAGTTGCCCTCCGGCATGGCGGTCATCGTGCGCACCGCAGGCAGCGAGCGCAGCAAGCCGGAGGTGAAACGCGACTTCGAATACCTCATTCGCCTGTGGGATGAGATCCGCGAACTGACGCTGCGTTCGACCGCGCCGGCATTGATCTATGAAGAAGCCAACTTGATCAAGCGCGCGATTCGCGATCTCTATACGCGTGACATCGAGGACGTTCAGGTCGAAGGCGACGAAGCCTACAAGGCGGCCAAGTCGTTCATGCGCATGCTGACCCCGAGCCATGCCAAGCGGGTGCAGCAGTACAAAGATCCGACGATGCCGTTGTTCACCCGATATCAAATCGAAAGCCAGCTCGACGCCATCCACAATCCCGTCGTCCAGCTGAAATCCGGCGGCTACATCGTCATCAACCAGACGGAAGCCCTGGTCGCCATCGACGTCAATTCGGGCCGGGCGACGCGCGAACGCAATATCGAGGAGACAGCCGCCAAGACCAATCTGGAGGCGGCCGACGAAATCGCACGCCAGCTGCGCCTGCGAGATCTCGCAGGACTTATCGTCATCGACTTCATCGACATGGACGAAGCCCGGCACAATGCCCAAGTCGAACGCCGCTTGAAGGAAGCGATGCGCCACGATCGCGCGCGCATCCAGCTTGGCAGGATCAGCCCCTTCGGCTTGCTCGAGCTGTCGCGCCAGCGGCTGCGCCCCAGCCTGTTCGAGGCCAGCACCGAGGTTTGCCGCCTTTGCAGCGGTACAGGTCATGTCCGTTCCACGGAATCGACGGCGCTGCATGTCCTGCGCTCGATCGATGAGGAAGGGGCGCGCCAGAAGAGTGCCGCGATCACGGTTTCCGTACCGGCCTTGGTCGCTCTCTTCATCCTGAACCACAAACGCCAGTCCTTGGCCGAGCTCGAAGTTCGCCAAGGTTTTCGTATCTACCTGGCCGCCGACGACACGCTGGTGCCGCCCGATTTCCGCATTGAGCGGTTGAAGGCGCTGGCGCCGGGCGACGCGCCGCCGGCCCCGGTCGTACATGCGACGGCGCCACCCGCTGCGTCCGATGACGATCTCGCCGACGAGGCCGTAGCCGCCGAGGAGGGAGAAGAGGCAACCGAAGCCCCCAGCGTCGAGGCGCCTGCAACCACGCGCTTGGGCGACGGCGATCATGGGCAAGGCGACAGCGAGCGTCGTCGTGGACGACGCCGGCGTCGGCGCGGACGCGATCGTCATGGCAATGAGGGATCTCGGGACGGATTTCGCGAGCCGAATCGCGACAGCCGCCGGGATGCGGGACAAGAAACGCAATCGCCAGCTGCGGCCGGCGAGCACGGAGCTGAGCATAACGGCGGAACCACCGGCGAGCAAAGCGGCGAACCCCGCGAGATAGCACCGAGAGGGGGCGAAGCGGGCGCACCCGAATCCGAAGCGCACCAGCCTTCGGCCGAGGGCGGCGAACGGCGGCGGCGGCGGCGCGGGAGGCGCGGCGGGCGCCGGCGGCGGCGCGGCGGCGATCGCCCGGGGCAGGAGGTATCCGATGCCCAACAGCAGGCTGCCGCTGGCGCGGGCGAACAACCCTGGCCGGCAGAGCATCGTCCATTGACGCCCGCGGATTTCGACCAGCCTTTCTTGGACGAACCACCTTCCAGGCCGCCGGAGGAAACGGGGCGCGCGCCCAATCCGGCGCAGGAACCGAGGCCCGAGCCGCGTCCGGCAGCGGAACCCGCAACCTCCGCGGACGCGGAGGAGCAGGATAATTTCGCCGGCCCGCGCAAGCGTGGGTGGTGGCAGCGCGTGCTGAGCTAACGGAGGCAGCCGTTCAACTGAGCCAACGGACGAGGCGCCTTGCCGCCTCGGCCATGTCCTCGGTCGATCCGGCGAAGGAAATCCGCAAGGAACGATGGCCACGCCCAGAATCGAAATCGATTCCGGGCGTGAGCGCCACCCCCGTCTCGGCCAGCATGCGTCGGCAGAACGCCTCGCTGTCGTTGGTCAGGTTCTCGACATCGGCGTAGAGATAGAATGCGCCGTTGGGCGGTGCGAAACGCAGCAATCCGGCCTTGGGCAATTCACTCAAAAGCAGATCTCGATTGCGCCGATAGCGGGCGACATTGGCGTCCAGTTCCGCCTTGCAATCGAAGACGGCGAGCGCTGCCAGTTGGGGCAGGGTCGGCGCCGAGATGAACAGATTTTGGGCCAGGCGTTCGACGGCGCGCAGCAGATCGGTCGGCAGCACCATCCAGCCAAGCCGCCATCCGGTCATCGAGAAATATTTGGAAAAACTGTTGATCACGATCGCCGACTCGCTGATCCCGGCAGCGCTGGCGGCGGCGCCGTCATAGACGATCCCGTGATAGATCTCGTCGGAAACCAGGCGGACGCCGCGATCCCGGCAATAATGCGCAAGCGCCGAGAGTTCGGTCGGGCTCAGCATGCTGCCTGTCGGATTGGCCGGGCTGGCGACGATCAATCCTTCGACCGGCTCTTCCAGCGCGTCGAGCAGATCCCACGTCGGCTGAAATCGTGTCTCGGGGCCGACGGGCAGGTTGACCGGCATCAGGCCAAGGGCCAGCAGAATATTGCGGTAGGCGGGATATCCGGGTGCGGCCAAGGCGACCCGATCGCCCGGCTCGAAGGCGGCGAGGAAGGCCAGAATGAAGGCGCCTGACGATCCCGTGGTGACGACGATGCGGGCCGGATCGATGTCGAGGGCGTAGCTTCGCCGGTAGTGGCCAGCGAGCGCCGCGCGCAACGGCGTGATACCCAGTGCCTCGGTGTAGCCCAGGCGATCGCTGTCGAGGGCTCGTTTTGCCGCCTCGATCACGGGCAATGGCGCGCGCGTATCGGGTTGCCCCAGTTCGAGATGGAAAACGCCCTCGCCCTTCGCCGCCCGCACGTTGGCCGCTCGCAAGACTTCCATGGCGATGAAAGGCGGTATCGACGCCCGTGCGGCGACCTTCAATACCATCGGTCTATTGCCGTGCCTGCCCTATTGCGTGGGCGTCGGCGCCTGCAGCACCAGCGCAATCCCGTTGCCGCGGGGATCGGCCTTCGCCTGGCAACCATAATTGATGTTGTCCACGCCGCGTGGACAGTAGATCGCCTGCACGCGTCCCAGAATATCCGCTTGTTGCAAGCCATGGCCCTGGCTTGTCAGGCTCTGGAGCACCGACTGATCGGTGTTGGGTTCGTGAAACACCACGTCCGGCTGCCCATTGTGATGGATGCGCCCCGCAGCGACCGCCTGTTCCAACGGTTGTTTGTCGATCACCGAATTCAAAAAGACCTGGGTCATCGCCGTGGGGGCGGTGACGCCGCCGGAGGCGGCTGCCGCATAGTAAAAACTTCCGTTACTATTGCCTGTCTCCAGCATGGGACCGAGGCCAAAGGGGTCCTGGCCGGTCTGGTTCGGTGCCGGCGCCAGGATCACGCCGGTACCCGGAATCATCCGCCCATTGCCGAAAAGATCGTTCATGGTGACGTTGCAGGCAACCGCACCCAAGCAGCCCACGCTCCCGGCCCAGTCACCATTCCTGCCAAGGGATGGGTAGTTGGTGGTTTCTTCGATGTTACTACTGTATTCCACAGTGGTACAGATGTTGCTACCGTAGCTATCTCGGTAGAAGCTGCAAACGACATCTCAACTGCTGCCGCAGTAAGTGGTGCTCCTTACAGCAGCATCAATAAGAAGGCCATCGTCCCGAAGGGCAATACCCCAGAATCTACGGGTATCAAGCTCGCTACGACTGCCAAGGACATCACGTTCACGGTAGGTACTGACAACTTGACGGCTGGCAAGCTCACGCTATTCCTCTACTACGTAGTAGCGGCGTAAGGATACTGACATGACTATTCAAACACGCAACATAGCCGATGGTGCAGTCACTTCCGCCAAGCTAGCTGCTGACGCCATTACGAACGCTAAGTTCAGTGCAGGTGGTATTACCGCCACGTTCTTGAATGCTGATGCTGCCGGTGCTCATCCACTAGCAAACTCATCAGGACTCTACGGACACCGTATTGTTCGACTAACTCTCGACCCAACAGGTGTAGTTGCTGACCGAGCACTAGGTGCCCATTCTTCAACGGTGAATATTCCAGCCGGGGCAATTTTGGCTGGTGGATTTACCGATGTTATCACGGCACTCACAAGTGGTTCTAGCCTAGCACAAGTCTCTGTCGGTGTTGTAACTAATATAGACGTGGTAGCTGCCGCTGTCATCAGTGGTGCTCCATGG
>JBGPNG010000030.1:0-9342 GCA_041487395.1 Dongiaceae bacterium | reverse complement strand
CCGTTGATCGGCTGGGCGGCGCAATCCGGCCATGTCAGCCTGGCGCCCCTCATGCTGTTCGCGCTGATCTTCGTGTGGACGACGCCGCATTTCTGGGCGCTTGCCCTATTCCGCGCGGGCGACTACGCCAAGGCGGGCGTGCCGATGCTGCCGGTGGTCGCAGGCGCCAGAGCGACCAAGCGCCAGATGCTGATCTATACCCTGATCTTGTTCCCGCTGGCGCTCGCCCCCTGGGCCATGGGCATCGCCGGGCATGTCTATGGCGGCGCGGCGGCCATCCTGGGCGCGCTTTTCATCCTGGCGGCGATCCGCGTCTGGTTCGACAAGACGGACCGCAGCGCCAAGCGCATGTTCGCCTTCTCGATCCTCTATCTCTTCCTGCTGTTCGCTCTCCTCATCGTCGACCGCGCGCCCGGCCTGATCGGGGGGCTCGCGTGATCGACCGCAACCGCCGCGCCCGCAATATCGCGTTGCTCCTGGTGCTCGTGGGATTCGCCGCCCTCGTCTACGCCGTCACCATCGTGCGCATGAGCGGCGGCTAGGGCGATGAAACGGATCCGGAATATCAGGTTGAGTTTCGCCTTGGGCGCGCTGGTCGTCGCCATGGTGGGGCTGAGTTTCGCCGCCGTGCCGCTCTATCGCATCTTCTGCGAGGCGACCGGCTTCGACGGAACGACCAAGCGCAGCGCCGGCGCCCCGGTCGCGATCAGCGAGCAGACGGTTGCCGTGCGCTTCGATGCCAGCGTCAGCCCGGAACTGCCCTGGCGCTTCTTTCCCATGCAGAAGCAAGTGCGCGTGAAGCTGGGCGAGCCGAAGCTGATCTATTACCGGGCCGAGAACCTGTCGAACGAGACCGTCACCGGACAGGCGACCTTCAATGTGCTGCCGCTGGATGCCGGGCAGTACTTCAACAAGATCCAATGCTTCTGCTTCACTCAGCAGACGCTGAAGCCGGGCCAGGGCGTCGACATGGCGGTGCAGTTCTATGTCGATCCGGCCATGGCGAAGAATCCGGATATCAAGAACGCCGACATCACGCTGAGCTACACTTTCTTCCGCGCGGCCGGCGACCGATCATCCGAGCCCGCCAAGGTTTCCGACCTGCCGGCGGCACCGCCCGCAAACAGCGCGAATTGACGAGCAACGAGAGTTCAGCCGAGGAACTACGCAGATGAGCGAGAGCCACGCCGAGACGCCGAAGCACCCCTATCACCTCGTCGATCCCAGCCCATGGCCCATCGTCGGCGCGATCGCCGCGGGCACGCTGGCGGTGGGGATGGTGCTCTACATGCACAATTACACGCCCTGGGTCGTGCCGATCGGCATCGTGCTGCTGCTGGCGGCCTTGGCGCTGTGGTTCCGCGACGTGGTGAAGGAGGCGACGTTCCAGGGCTACCACACGCCGGTGGTGCAGATCGGCATGCGCTATGGCATGGCCCTCTTCATCGCCTCGGAAGTGATGTTCTTCGCGGCCTTCTTCTGGGCCTATTTCAACGCCAGCCTGTTCCCGACCGACGCCATCGGCAACGTCTGGCCGCCCAAGGCCATCCGCACTTTCGATCCGCTGTCGCTGCCGCTGCTCAACACGCTGATCCTGCTGACCTCGGGCGTGACGGTGACATGGGCCCATCATGCCCTGCGCGAGGGCGATCGCCAGGCCATGCTGCAGGGCCTGGCGCTGACCATCCTGCTCGGCCTCAGCTTCACCGGCGTGCAGGCCTTCGAATACAGCCACGCCGCCTTCCGCTTCAAGGATGGGATCTATCCGTCGACCTTCTTCATGGCGACGGGCTTCCACGGCTTCCACGTCATGATCGGAACGACCTTCCTGATCGTCTGCTTCTTCCGGGCGCGCGCCGGCCATTTCAAGCCGGACCACCATTTCGGATTCGAGGCGGCCGCCTGGTACTGGCATTTCGTCGACGTGGTCTGGCTGTTTCTGTTCACCTGCATCTATTTCTTCGGCGCCGGCCCCGGCCCCTACGCCGGGCATTAGTGGGAATTCTCGCCACGGGACTCGCCTGCCGCTGTCCGCGCTGCGGGCAGGGCAAGCTGTTCCAGGGGTTTCTCACGGTGGTACCGGCCTGCCCGCAATGCCGGCTCGACCTCACGGGCGCCGACAGTGCGGACGGCCCCGCCGTCTTCATCATCTTCATCGTCGGCGCGCTGGTCGTGCCGCTGGCACTGCTGAGCGAGGCCTGGTTTGCCCCGCCGGTATGGGTTCATGCCGTGGTCTGGGGCCCGATCATCCTGGGCGCCTCCCTCGGGCTGCTGCGGCCGGCCAAGGCGATCATGATCGCGCTGCAGTACAAGCACCGCGCCGGTGAGACGCGGCCCCACTGACATGATTTTCCGCCCGACCTTCTGGCCGACCGTCTTCTCGGTGCCGGCCGTGCTGGTCATGCTGGGTCTCGGCGTCTGGCAGCTTCAGCGCCTGCAATGGAAAGAGGCGCTGATCGCCGAGCGGACCGAGCGCATGTCGGCGGCGCCCATCGCGCTGCCCGGCCCCGATGCCGATATCTCCGCCAGCGAATACCGCCATGTCGCGCTCTCCGGCGAATTCCTCAACGACAGGGAGATCTTCCTCGGCGCCCGCTCGCTGAACGGCAACGCTGGCTATCATCTGGTGACGGCCTTTCGTCTCCAGGGCGATCGCGTGCTGCTGATCGATCGCGGCTGGATCCCCTTGGATCGCAAGACGCCCGACAAACGCGCCGAAGGCGAAATTTCCGGGCCGGTTCGACTCGACGGCGTCATCCGCCGCAACGGCGCGCAGAATTGGATGGTGCCGGACAACCGGTCCGATCTGAATTTCTTCTTCTGGGTCGATCTGCCGGCCATGGCCAAGCTCATCGGCCTGGCGAATGTGGAGACCCGCTTTTTTCTCGAAGCCGGGCCGGAGAAGAATCCGGGCGGCTATCCCATCGGCGGACAGACGCGCATCAACCTGCCGAACGATCATCTGCAATATGCCATCACCTGGTTTTGCCTGGCGGGCGCGCTCACCGTGATCTATGTGCTTTATCACCGGCGCAAGCCCGAGACACCGTCGCCCAAGGATACCCCCCGATGAACTTGCCGCTTGTCAATCGTCCGCCCGCTTACGCCGAACTCGAGCGCCGCTTTCATCGGTGGTCGGCGCTGAAGGATGGCCGCGCGGTGCTGGATTGGGACCAGGCCGTGATGATGCCGGAGGGTGGCGCCGAAGCGCGGGCGGAGCAGGTGGCGGCTCTCGATGTCGTGTGCCATGGCATGCTGGCCGATCCGAATCTGGCCGACCTGCTCGATCGCGCGGAAGAATCGACCGCCGATCTCGATCCCTGGCAGCAAGCCAATCTGCGGGAGATGCGGCGGCTGTGGATTCATGCCACCGCGCTCGCGCCCGATCTGGTGGAGGCGCTGGCCAAATGCATCGGGCGCTGCGAGACGGTCTGGCGCAAGGCGCGGCCGGCGGCGGATTTCCCTCTCGTCAGGCCCGAACTCGAGGCGCTGCTGGGGCTGATGCGACAGGCGGCGGCGGCCAAGGCGGAAAAGCTCGGCTGCTCGCCCCATGAAGCGCTGATCGACGAATTCGAGCCGGGCATGCGGGTGGCGGAGATCGACCGGCTTTTCGCCGGGCTTTCATTCCTGCCGGCGCTGCGCGAGGAAGCCCTGGCGAAGCAGGCAAGACGCCCGGCGCCGATTCTCGCGCGCGGGCCGTTCCCGGTCGAGACCCAGCGCGAGCTCGGCCGCAAATTGATGGGCGTGCTGGGATTCGATTTCAGTCACGGGCGCTTCGATGTCTCGCTCCACCCTTTCTGCGGCGGCGTGCAGGAGGATGTGCGGATCACCACGCGCTATCGCGAGGATGATTTCGTCTCGGCTCTCATGGGCACGCTGCATGAGACGGGCCATGCGCTGTACGAGCGCGGCCGGCCCGCCGCCTGGCGCTATCAGCCCGTGGGATTCGCCCGCGGAACAGCGCTGCATGAAAGCCAGTCGCTGTTGATCGAAATGCAGGTCTGCCGCTCGGCCGAGTTCCTGGGGTTTCTGGCGCCGTTGCTGCAAGCGGCTTTCGGCGGCGAAGCCGCGGCCTGGGCGCCGGACAATCTGCGACGTCTGTATTCCAGGGTGGAGCCCGGCTTCATCCGCGTCGACGCCGACGAGGTCTGCTATCCGAGCCACGTCATCCTGCGCTATCGCCTGGAAAAGGCGCTGATCGCGGGCGATCTCGCCTTGGCCGATCTTCCCGGCGCCTGGAACGAGGGCATGAAGGAACTGCTCGGCATCGTCCCGCCGGACGATCGCCGGGGCTGCCTGCAGGACATCCACTGGTTCGCCGGCGCCTGGGGTTATTTCCCCACATATACGCTGGGCGCCATGACGGCGGCCCAGCTCTACGATGCGGCCAAGCGGAGCCGGCCGGAACTTCCGGCCGCCATCGCGCGCGGCGATTTCAAGCCCCTCGTCGCCTGGCTGGGCGAGGCGGTGCACGGCCAGGCCTCGCGCTGGAGTTCGGTCGAACTGGTGACGCGCGCGAGCGGCAAGCCCCTGGATCCCGCCATCTTCAAGGCGCATCTGGAGCGGCGGTATCTGAAGTAGCCGCTTCGAGCAAGATCGGATCAGTTTGAATCAAACTGATCCGTGAATCTTGCTCTAACTATGCAAAATAGCGCCTGATTCACGTCTTAAGCCAAACCGACTTAAGACGATCAGGCGCTGGGCGGCGAGACCAGGAAGCACAATGTCCGACGCGGACCGAGCCATATCCCGCCTCTTCGTCCTGCGAGGCGACGGCAGCTGCGATTACTATCCCCTGGGCTTCAAGAAGCCGGGCTATCGCGTGGACACGGCACTCTTGGACGAAGCCGTCCGCATCGAACGGGGCGGCTCGAAGCGGGCCTTGATCGGTATCGGCATCATCGCCCTTTTACTTTACAGCGTGTTGCCGAACATGGCCAAGGGTCACCCCTGGCTGGCGCTCGTGACGAATTCGCCCATCATTCGCCTGGGCCTCGCCTTGCCTCTGCTGGCGGCGGTCTATCTCGTGGTGATGGCGCAGCGCCGCCAGACGCTCCAAAACCTGTTCCGCCACCGGGCGGCGACAAGCCCGCCGCTGTCGGCGGAGGCAATACTCGCCCGCCGGGCGCAAAATTGGCGGGCCACGCCCCGGTTCAGCCGGATCGCCATGTTCATCGCCCTTCCGCTTGCAGCCCTGGCCATGGGGCTTTACGCCTCCCACCGCATCGGCCAGCCGGATGCCCTGGCGCCCTGGGAAGCGGCGTTGGCTGGCACTTTCGCGGTCGGACTGGTGGCGATCTACGGCTTTGCCGTCTATCGCGTCATGTCGTTTCGCCGGGTGGCGTCGGCCGGCAGATAAACAGCCCTACTAAAACCAATAGCTCGTCATTCGCAGCGCTCGCGCCGGCTAGCACGGATCAACCTTAGCTCTTGCTTTGTCCCGCGGTCAGGATTTTGGCGAGCGCATCTAGTTTACTGGCGATCATCCACAGCTCAATGACGACGATGATCAGCAGCACCGGCGTAAGGATATCAATCGGATACATAGCGGTTCCCCCATTATGTGATTTCGTTGCTCTAGCGCATCAGCCGCGACAACGGTCCCCGACAATGCGATGGCGGGACCGGCGATGCAAGGTCTTCGGTCCACGCTGGATCGCGTCTCGGCTCAAGCGCCGCCGCCAGGCATTCTCGGCCCAAGGGCGAGCACGAATCAGGAGTCCACGCCAAACATCACATACTTTAGGGCCAACGGCATAGCATCCCACTCCCTCTCACAACCCTGACACAAATCTCCGTACATCATCAGACTTCTGCCCCGCCTTGCCTCGCCGGCCGGCCGGCGATAGGGTAGCGGCCCTTCGAGACCCCCAAAGGTAGCCGTTTTTGCGATATCTCAGCACCCGAGGCGCCACGCCCAGGCTTGGCTTCGACGATGTTCTGCTGGCGGGCCTGGCCCGCGACGGCGGGCTCTATTTGCCGGAAACCTGGCCGCAACTCGATTTGCCGTCTCTGGCAGGGCTCGACTATCCCACCTTGGCTGCCAAGGTCATGCTGCCCTTCCTCGGCGGCGCCATCACCGAGCGCGATTTCAACCGATTGGTGGGCGAGGCCTATGCCGGTTTCGGCCACCGCGCCGTGGCGCCACTGCGCCAGATCGATGGCCGGGTCTGGCTGATGGAGCTGTTCCATGGGCCGACGCTGGCCTTCAAGGATGTGGCCCTCCAGCTTCTCGGGCGGCTCTATGACCATCTGCTGACCCAGCGCCGCCAGCGGGTCACCATCGTCGGCGCGACATCGGGCGACACCGGCTCGGCCGCCATCGAGGGCTGTCGCGACCGCGCGCCCTTCGACATCTTCATCCTGCATCCCGAGGGACGCACGTCGGAAGTGCAGCGCCGGCAGATGACGACGGTGCTGTCCCCCAATGTGCGCAATATCGCCATCCGCGGCTCCTTCGACGATTGCCAGGATCTGGTGAAGGCGATGTTCGCCGACGGCAAGTTCCGCGACGAGATGCATCTGGCCGCCGTCAATTCCATCAACTGGGGCCGCATCATGGCCCAGATCGTCTACTACGTTGCGGCGGCGCTGGCCTTGGGCGCGCCCAAGCGGCGCGTCGCCTTCGCCGTGCCGACGGGGAATTTCGGCAATGTCTATGCCGGATATGCGGCGCGATCCATGGGCCTGCCCATCGAGAAACTGATCGTGGGGTCGAACCGCAACGACATTCTGGCCCGCTTCATCGCCGGCGGGGCGATGGAAATCGGCGAGGTCCACCCCACTTTAAGCCCCAGCATGGATATCCAGGTATCGAGCAATGCGGAACGGCTGCTGTTCGATCTGTTCGATCGCGACGGAGCGAAGTTGACCCAAGCCATGAAACAACTCCGCGAAACTGGGCGGTTGGCCTTGAACGAAGACCAGCATCGCCGCTTGACCGCCCTCTTCGCAAGCCATCGCGCGGACGACAAGGAAACCTTGGCGGCCATGGCCACCCTCTATCGCGAGACGGGGGAACTCGTCGATCCCCATAGCGCCATCGGCGTTGCCGCCGCCAGGGCCGTCAAGCTCGATGCGGATGTCGCTGTCGTTGCTCTGGCCACCGCTCACCCGGCCAAGTTCCCCGACGCGGTGGAACAGGCGACGGGCCAGCGCCCGGCGCTGCCGCCGGCATTGGCCGATCTCTATCGCCGGCCCGAGCGCTTCGCCGTGCTGCCCAACGATCTCGCAGCGATCCAATCCCATATCCGCAGCCAGATCGCGACGGGGCAGGCGGCATGAGCGTGCGGGTCACACGGCTTGCCAGCGGCCTGCGGGTCGCCAGCGACCGCATGGATTCGGTGGAGACCGTTTCGCTCGGCGTCTGGGCCGATGTCGGCACGCGCAACGAGCCGGCGGAGATCAACGGCGTTTCCCATCTGCTGGAGCATATGGCCTTCAAGGGCACCGCGCGGCGCACGGCGCGAGTCATCGCCGAGGAGATCGAAGCGGTCGGCGGCCATCTCAATGCCTATACCGCCCGCGAGCAGACGGCCTATTACGCCAAGATCCTGGCCGGCGATCTGCCGCTTGCCGTCGACATAATCGCCGACATCCTGCAGCACTCCACTTTCGATGCCGACGAATTGGCGCGCGAACGGGCCGTGGTGCTGCAGGAGATCGGCCAGGCCGAGGACACGCCCGACGACATCGTATTCGATCATTTCCAGGCCGCGGCATTTCCCAATCAACCCATGGGCCGGCCGGTGCTGGGCAAGGCTGAGATCGTGCGCGACCTGCCGAGCGGCACGATCCGCGACTACATGCGCCGTCACTATGCGCCGGAGCGCCTCGTGCTCGCCGCCGCGGGCCAGGTGGAACACGAGCGGCTGGTCGAACTCGCGAGCAAGGCTTTCGTCGATCTGGCCCAGGGTAGTACCCATGCCGCCGAGCCGGCGCGCTACGCCGGCGGAGAAAGCCGCGTCGAGCGCGATCTGGAACAGGTGCATGTGGTGCTGGGCTTGCCGGGCGTTGGCTATCTCGACCCCGACCAATATGCGCTCAGCATTCTCTCGACGCTGCTTGGCGGCGGAATGTCTTCGCGGCTGTTCCAGGAAATCCGCGAAAAGCGCGGGCTGGTCTACAGCATTTACAGTTTCGCCGGTGCCTTTCGCGACGGCGGGCTGTTCGGCATCTATGCCGGCACCGGCGAGAAGGAAGCGGCCGAAATCCTGCCGCTCATCGTGGAGGAACTGCACCGCCTGCCGACGACGGTCACGGCCGAGGAATTGGCCCGCGCCCGCGCCCAGGCGAAGGCCGGCGTGCTGATGGCGCGGGAATCGACGAGCAACCGGGCCGAGCAACTGGCGACCCAGCTTCTGATCTACGGCCGGCCGATGCCGAGCGAGGAGATCATCGCCCGCATCGAGGCCGTCGATACGGCACAACTCGCCCGTGTCGCCCGGCGTCTGATGGCCGGGACGCCGACGCTCGCCGCTCTCGGGCCGCTTGGCCGCTTGGTGCGGCTCGAGACGGTGGCCGGTCGGCTCGCTGCCTGACGGTCCCGCGCGCTTTCGCCGCCATGCTTGGTTTCGATCTCACCCGCGGTCCTCGGCTGGAAACCTCACGGCTGACGCTGCGCCGGCCGAGTCTCGTCGATTGGCGCGCCTGGTCTCTCCTGCGCGGCGCCAGCCGCGAATTTCTTCTGCCCTGGGAACCGAGCTGGCCGGACGATGCGCTGACCTTGGGCGCCTATCGCCGGCGGCTGCGCCAGATGGCGGCAGAGTGGCGCGACGATCAGGGCTATGGGTTCTTCATCTATCACCGCCATGGCGACGCGCTCGTCGGCGGCGTCAGTCTCAGCCATGTGCGCCGCGGCGTCTCGCAGAGTGCCAGCCTCGGCTATTGGATGGGCGAGGCCCATGCCCATCAGGGATTGATGAGCGAGGCGCTGGCGGCGGCAATGCTGCCTTATGCCTTCGACCGGTTGGGGCTACATCGCATGGAGGCCGCCTGCCTGCCGCACAATCAGGCGAGCCGGCGGCTGCTGGCAAAGCTGGGCTTCCGCGAGGAGGGCTATGCCGTCCGCTATTTGCGGATCAACGGTAGTTGGCAGGACCACGTCCAGTATGGGTTGCTGGCGGAGGAGTACAAGCGGCCGGCGTGACGAGGCTGCACGGATCGAAAGATCGCAAAGAAATCAGAAAACCACAGAGGCACACAGAGACGATGCCTCTCTCGCTCGCTGTGTGTCTCTTATCTCGCATAATGCCGTCATGCCCGAGCTCGGCCTTTGGCCACCCCGGGCATGACACCTTTCTGTGTCTCTGCGCCTCTGTGGTGATCTTTGCGATCAGGCGT
>JBGPNG010000029.1:0-9366 GCA_041487395.1 Dongiaceae bacterium | reverse complement strand
TTGCGCATGCCATATTAAGTGAATGGTCCTGTTTCGCCTCATCGCATGCTTCTGGTGCCTGGTAGTCGGGATTCTCCTCGGGCTCTCTCAGATCGCGGCATTTCTCTTGGGCAGCCCGGTCAGCGGCGGCATTCTCGCCGCGGCAGCGGTCCTATTCACCGTTGGGATAATCGAGGCCGCATTGATGAAACAGAAATTGGGCCGCGGCGGGCTCAAAGAATAACCCAGCCATACCGCAATTGGCCTTCGCACTCTCGCGATAGTGTTGACAGCGGCGGGGATGATTGCTCGAAAGACCTTCGAGGGGTCAGTGCTTAGCGCTGCGGTAGAATCGGCGCCTTAACGTTTCGCCGCTGGCGACCCCGCTCTTGTGTTTTTCGACCCAACTGTTGGCGTCCGCCTCCGTTGGAAAGCTTATCGTTGTGGGGCTCATGTCGGGGATCACCACCTCGACGGCAAAAGCAATGCCGTCCAGTGGGAAAATCCTATAGCTGGCATCGCTGTGCGGGTGCTTCTTATCCATCTATCTAATATGGGGCGGCGATTGCGGATCGCAAGGCAACGAGGTTTTGCGGGTGCCTTGCGCCCGATTATGCCCGCCCAAAGCTCTCAATTGGCATACCAGGGAAACTTCGACCGGCCCGCCGTCACTTAACGTTGCGCCCCTGGGGATACCGCAGCACGTTCGCGCCGAAACTCGGCCAAGAGTGTTTTGACTGCTCCCATACGGAAACCGTCGGCGCTGGAAAGCCGGGGTCGTAGAACGAACCGACCGCGATGCCGAAATGCTCTGGCCGAAGGTCAAGCTCCCAGAATACGGTGGAGCCACAGTTCGGGCAGAAGTGCATGCGGAGCTTGCGACCTTCCTGCCCGTCGCGCGTGAATACTTTGCTTGTGCCTTCGGTGCGAACCTGCGCCTTTGGATAATATGCCCCGATCCCGAATGCGGCCCCGCTTCGTCGCTGACATTGTTCGCAGTGACAGGCCACGACCGCCGTCGGATCGCCCTCCACTTCCGCTTTCAACGCGCCGCAGCAGCAATGCGCCGTCTTGGCCATGGCCAACCTCTCATGTCACCGAATGGACGACATCCTGCTCCCAAAGCGGATAGCGAATAACCACTAATTCATGTGAATCCGAGGCGGCCGCCATAGTAGGGTCGATGGAAGCTAGGTTCACCCCACGAACTCGACCCATTTTGCACAAGGAGGTTGAGCCATGAATCGGAAAGTTGCCCTTTTGGGCGGAATGGTTCTGGTGGCATTTACCATCGTTTCGGCCGCGCCGACGATCGGCAGCGCATTTGCGCAGAATTGCTCCGCAACCGACAAGATCAATGGGACGACGGCCGACGACGCCAAAAAAAGGATGGAAGCCGCTGGCTATGCGCAGGTTCAGGATCTCCGAAAAGGCTGCGACAACGCCTGGCACGGCAGCGCGATCAAGGACGGCACCCGGGTCAATGTCGTTTGGAATGCCGAGGGAGCGGTATTGACCGAAGGCAATTAGGGCGCTCGGCTGCACCGCCAACCGGGGCATGCATGGAGACTGGCGCTCGTCGCGACGCCGGCCCCCTCTTCGATGAGGTTATAGGGTGGCAATGGCCCGCGCGACGGCGTTATATTTCCTCGGGGGATCTTCGACGTTCCCTTGCTTCGATCCGGCTTCCATTCAGGGAGGTTACCGTTGGAAACGCGCGCTGCCGTCGCCTTTAAGGCCGGGGAGCCCCTCAAGATCGAAACAGTCCATCTGGACGGCCCCAAGGATGGCGAGGTCCTGGTCGAGATCAAAGCGACCGGAATTTGCCACACGGACGAATTCACTTTGTCCGGCGCCGACCCCGAGGGCCTCTTCCCCGCCATCCTCGGCCATGAAGGCGCCGGCGTCGTGGTCGATGTCGGGCGCGGCGTGACCAGCCTGAAGAAAGGCGATCATGTCATCCCTCTGTACACGCCCGAATGCCGCCAATGCGATTATTGCCTCTCGGGCAAGACCAATCTGTGCCAGGCGATCCGTTCGACCCAGGGCCAGGGTGTGATGCCCGACGGCACCAGCCGGTTCTCGATCGGCAAGCAGAAGATCCATCACTACATGGGCACCTCGACCTTCGCCAATTTCACCGTCCTGCCGGAGATCGCGGTGGCGAAGATCCGCGCCGATGCCCCCTTCGACAAGGTTTGCTACATCGGCTGCGGTGTCACCACCGGCATCGGTGCGGTCATCAACACGGCGAAGGTCGAGCCCGGCGCCAATGTCGTCATTTTCGGCCTCGGCGGCATCGGGCTGAACGTGATACAGGGCTGCCGCATCGCGGGCGCCAATATAATTGTGGGCGTGGACTTGAATCTCAAGCGGCGCAAGTTGGCCGAGAAATTCGGCATGACCCATTTCGTCAATCCGAAGGAAGTGGAAGGCGATCTTGTACCTTATCTGGTCAACCTGACCAAAGGCGGCGCCGACTACAGCTTCGAATGCATCGGCAATGTGAAGACCATGCGCCAGGCGCTGGAATGCTGCCACAAGGGCTGGGGAGTCAGCGTCATCATCGGCGTTGCCGGCGCGGGCCAGGAAATCAGCACGCGGCCTTTCCAGCTGGTGACGGGGCGTGTGTGGAAGGGAACCGCGTTCGGTGGAGCGCGGGGCCGAACCGATGTGCCGAAGATCGTCGACTGGTACATGGACGGAAAGATCAATATCGACGATCTGATCACCCATAAGCTCGCGCTCAAAGATATCAACAAGGGCTTCGACCTCATGCATGCGGGCGAATCGATCCGTAGCGTCGTGGTCTATTGACGAGGCGGCCGGTCGCGGCCGTGAGCGGCTCTTTTGCGATCGACAGCGAACACCGCTGTTTTGGCGGTATTCAAGGATTCTATCGCCACCCGTCCCGCGCATGCGAGGACGAGATGCGCTTTTCGATCTATCGTCCGCCGCAAGCCGCCAACGGCAAAGTGCCGGTTCTCTACTATCTGGCCGGACTGACCTGCAATGAAGAAACCTTCATGATCAAGGCGGGCGCCCAGCGACTTGCGGCCGATCTCGGCATCATGCTGGTGGCTTGCGATACCAGCCCGCGCGGCGCGAAGATTCCGGGCGAGGCGGACAATTGGGATTTCGGCATCGGCGCAGGCTTCTACGTGGACGCGACGAGAGCCCCCTGGTCGCGCCGTTACCGCATGTACAGCTATGTCACCGCCGAATTGCGAGCGCTTGTCGTCGCCGAGTTTCCGGCCCGTGCCGACCGGCAAGGCATATTCGGTCATTCCATGGGCGGGCATGGGGCGTTGATCTGCGCGCTCAAGAATCCCGGCATCTATCGTTCCGTCTCGGCCTTCGCTCCCGTATCGGCGCCGATGCGTTGCCCCTGGGGCCAGAAGGCGTTCACGAACTTCCTGGGCGACGACCGGCAGGAATGGCGGGCCTATGACGCCAGCGAACTCGTCCGCCAAAAGCCGTTCTGGCGGCCGATCCTGATCGACCAGGGCACGGATGATAAATTCTTGAAGGAACAGCTATACCCGGAGGCAATGGAAGATGCCTGCCGCGCGGCGGGGCAGGCCCTGACCCTCCGCCGGCATCCGGGCTACGACCACGGCTATTATTTCGTGTCCACCTTCATGGCCGACCATCTGCGCCATCACGCCGAGCAATTGGCGCCCTGATGCCTCATTGAATGCTTGCTGTTCCGGCGACCTCCTGACGCCGGCGAGTCTGTTCGATCAGGCGGCGAAGATCCTCCAGGCTGATACCATCGCGTTCCAGCAGAAGATGCAGGATGGGATCGTCGAGCAGTTCGTCGAGTTTCGGTTCCTAATGCAGGCCGCACATGCTCTTTCTCCCCTGAACACCGTTGCGATGACGGAAACCTGGACCTCGAGTGGGGCGACGGCGCGACGAGAATGCGGCAATTTCGCGATCAAAATTTATCCTTCGTCATGGACGAGGCGCGCGGCCCGTCTAGAATGCCCACCTAGAACGTTCGTCTAGAATGCCTGCGGGGAAATCATCGTCGGGAACATCATGACCTTTCGCGTCGATCCAAGCCGCCTCGACCTGGCGCGTGAATTCAAGGCGAACATCTATGGGCGCCATAGCGGCGATCTGCAGCGAATACTCAATCTGTTCCGCTCGGAGCCGCAGGACGGCCAATATGTGCTGATTCGAGAGGGTCGCCATGGCCCCTGGGCGCTGGCTCAATACGACCCGAAGCCGGGTGTCCTGCCGCGGCGATTGGGCCCTGTCTTCGCCAGTTGGGAGGAGGCCGAGTGGGCCGTCTTCAAGCTGCGGTGGAAGAAATTCACGGGCCAGGAACTGGCGATCGAGTAGCCGCCATGTTGCTGATCATCGGCTATGCCGATCGCATGACTGTGCGCCCCGGGGGCACGATCGAGTTCAAGGTCAGCTGCGAATCGGCAACCCCGACCTACCAAGCGGAGATCGTCCGCCTGATTTGCGGCGACGACAGACCCGAGGGCCCCGGATTCAAGGAACGGCCCATTGACTGCGGGGCCAACGGCCGATATCCGGGACGCCAGCAGCCGATCCAGGCCGGTTCCTCCATTGTCGTCGGCCCCACCCCTGCCCTCGATCGTCTGGAAAGCTTCATCATCACAGCAAATATCTGGCCGACGATGCCCTCGCAAGGCGAGCAATTGCTCATCGGCCGGCGCGACGGCATGGCCGGGTTCGCGCTCGTCATCGGGCCGGCGGGCGATCTGGCGTTGCGCATGGGCGATCGGCTGATCGCCACGGGAACACCCTTGCGCGCCCGGCAATGGTATGCGCTCGAGGCGCGCTACGACGGCGCCAACGGCAAGGTCGATGTGAGGCAAACGCCACTGGCGGGCCTGGCGCGCGACGATAGCGCCGGGTGGGGCAGCGGCAGCGCCCGCATGATTCCACCTCCGGCCAGCACCGCGCTTGTCATCGGCAAGGGCTATAACGGCAAGATCGAGGCGCCCCGGATCGCCGATCCTCTTCGCGGCCCCGTGGCTGCCTGGGATTTCTCCCAAGATATCGGCACGACCAAGGTGGTCGATATTTCCGGCAATGCCCTTCACGGCGAGACGGTGAACCTGCCCGCCCGCGGCATGGTCGGTGCCGGATGGAGCGGCCAGGCCTTCCACTGGCGCGACCGGCCCGATCTCTACGGCGCAATCCATTTTCACGACGACGATCTCTACGACTGCGGCTGGCAGACCGATTTCGCCTGGACGATACCAGCCGATCTGCCGAGCGGAGTCTACGCCGCTCATATTGTCTGCGCCGAGGGCGAAACAGGGGAAGACTACATTCCCTTCTTCGTCTGCCCGCCCAAGGGAAAGGCCAATGCGCCTGTTGTCTTCCTGGCCTCGACGGCAACCTTCATGGCCTATGCCAACAGCCATCACGGCTATGAGGATGCATTGGCGGAAATCTGCTACGGCAAGCTGCTGGAATTCACGGCGAGCGACCTCTTCCTGCGCCAGCGCCGCGACCTCGGCGTTTCCACCTACGACCGCCATGGCGACGGCAGCGGCTCCTGCTACAGCTCGCGGCTCCGGCCGATCCTGAACACCCGGCCGAAGCGCAATATCTGGAACTTCAATGCCGATCTGCACATCGTCGATTGGCTGGAAGCCATCGGCCAGCATTGCGACATCGTCACGGACGAGGATCTCCATCGCGATGGCATCGACCTGCTCCGGCCCTATCGCGCCGTGATCGCCGGCAGCCATCCGGAATACCACTCCGGCGCGATGCTCGACGCCATCGAGGCCTATGTCGACCAGGGCGGCCGCCTCATGTACCTCGGCGGCAATGGGTTCTATTGGCGCACGGCCTTTCACGACAGCCTGCCGGGCGTGATCGAAGTCCGGCGCGGCGAGGCCGGCACGCGCACCTGGGAATGCCACCCCGGCGAACGGCATCTCAGCTTCACCAGCGAACCCGGCGGTCTCTGGCGCAGTAGCGGCCGGGCGCCGCAGCGCCTGGTAGGCGTCGGATTCGCGTCGGAGGGCTTCGACGCGAACTCATATTTCTTGCGCGCGCCGGGCAGTTTCGATCCCCGCGCCGCCTTCATCTTCGACGGCGTCGGCCGGGACGAGCGGATCGGCGATTTCGGCTCGCTGGGCGGGGCGGCCGGATTCGAACTGGATATCGCCGACCCGATACTCGGCACCCCGCCTCATGCGCTGGTGCTGGCCCAATCGGTCGAGCACAGCAACGTCTACGCCGTAACGCCGGAAGAACTGATCTCCGCCCAGCCCGGCACCGATGGAATCGAGCATCCCAAGGTCCGGGCCGATATGGTGTTCTTCGAAACGCCGAACGGCGGGGCCGTGTTCTCCACCGGCTCCATCACCTGGGCGTCATCCCTGGCCCATGACGGTTACCGCAACAATGTCGCCCGCATCACCGGCAATGTGTTGAAACGCTTCATCGACCCGACGCCGTTTGAGTGAAGCACCGATCCAAGCGGGTGATGGTTCGACCGCTTTCGATCGCCCCCTCAGCCTGGTCTCTCCTCCAATGTCTTGGGAAAGGGCAGTTCTTTTTTCTCCCTCTACCTCCCTCTTGAGAGGGAGCGGGTCCGGGCAAGGGTGACCTTATCTATGCTCGCGCAAACTACGCGCTCGGCAGCGCCTTCGGGTTGCTGACGGCCAATCGCGCCAAGGCTTCGGCGGCAAGGCGATCGCGCAAAGCAGCATCGTCGTCATGCCGCCCCACGCGGATGTCGGCGGCGAGCGCCTTCAATTCCGGGGCCGGCGGTCGCAAGGCCGAGAGTTCGCGGCCCGCGATCGCCATGGCGTTGGCCGCCATGCGCGCTTCATAGCGCCGCTCTTCCGGGATAAGTGGCAGGATATCCTCGACGATCAGCCGCCGCGCCTCTGCCAGCAGCATCGATCCATCCGGCCGTTCCGCCGCGGCCGCGGGCGGCGGGGCTGGCTTGGGCCAGGGCCCCGGGGCGATAAGATCGATGATCGTTAGTTCGAGTTCCGGCAACACGCGTCCCGTCAGCGCCAATTCGAGGGAGCGTTCGCTGCCCAGAATGTGACGGTCGGCCTGTTGCAATGCGATGATCGCCCAGCGCAGATGAGCCATTACCTCCCAATAGTGCACCGCCGTGGGATCGACGCGCCGGCCCGACGCAGCTTCGTAGCCGCCATAGAAATCGGCACGCGCGGCGATGCCGCCTGCCTCCAGCGCGTCTTCGCCATAGCGCCAGCATTTTGCGCAGAACCAGCCGATGTCGGCCATGGGCTCGCCCCAGGCGCCGAATTCCCAATCCAGGATCGCGGTCAATCCCGCGTCGTCCACCATATAATTGCCGCTGCGAAAATCCTGGTGCACCAGCACGATCTCGCCAGCCGGGGGCGCATGGCGCTCGGCCCAGCGCAACCCCCACTCCAGCACGGGATGTCCGCTGCCCCGGCGATCGAGGTCGGCGCGCAACAGCGCCACATTGTCCAGCGCCGGGCTTTGTCTCGGCAGAGGCAGGAAAGCGAGGCCGGATGCCCCAGGCCTCACGCTGTGGATGCGCGCGAGTTCGGCACCCAGGCGCCGGACGAGTTTCGTGCGATCGCCGCCGAGGCGCTTATCCTTGACCACGCGATAGCCCATGGCAATACCGTGAGCCCGCCGCATCAGATAGAAGACCTGACCGAGAACGGCAGGATCCCGGCACAGCCACAGCGGTTCCGGCACCGCGACGCCGGCCCGATGCGCGGCGCGCAGGATCGCGAATTCCTCCTGCCGTCCGTGACTGAAGGCAACGCTTGAGGGAGCATCGGTGCGCAGGACGAGTTCCTGGCGTTTGCCGCCAAGATCGACGGTGACGAGCCAATTCTCCTGAATGGCGCCGCCACTGAGCGGCGCCGCTTCGATGGCGGCGACGGGCGAGCCTGCGGCGCCGGCGATAAATTCCGCCAAGCGTCCGCGTATCGCGGGATCGTCCAGTCTCAATTGCGCCATGTCAGGACCAGAACTCGGGCCCCTCGGCGAGGAAGGCGCCGGCCAGCACCATCTTGTGCACCTCCGAGGCACCGTCGACGAGGCGTGCCTGGCGGGCGTAGCGATACATCCATTCCAGCGGCGTATCCTTGGAATAGCCGCGCGCGCCGCAGAGCTGAATCGCCGTATCGATCGCCTTATGCAACGTCTCGGAGACCTGGACCTTGGCCATCGACACTTCCTTGCGGGCGAACTCGCCCTGATCCAATTTCCACGCCGCCTTGGCCGTCAATAGGCGGCCGACCTCGATCGCCATGGCCGCCTCGCCCAGCAACCATTGCACGCCCTCATGCTTTGCCAGCGTGCTGCCGAAGTTCTCCCGCTCGCCGACATAAGCGGCGGCGATCTCGAGCGCGCGCTTGGCCATGCCAAGCCAGCGCATGCAATGGGTCAATCGGGCCGTACCAAGCCTGATTTGCGTCACTTTCAGCCCGTCGCCAATGCCGAGCAGCCTGTTCTCGTCGGGAATTTCCAACCCTTCGAAGATTAGTTCGCAATGCCCGCCATGCTCCTCCGGACCCATGATCGGGATGCGGCGCAAGATTCGCCAGCCGGGTTGATCGCGGTCGAACAGAAAAGCCGTCAGACCCTTGCGCGCGTCTTCCGACGTCCGCGCGATCAGGATGAAATGCTGGGCGACGCCGGCACCGGTGATGAACCATTTGCGCCCTTCGACGATCCAGCGCTCGCCGCGCTTGACCGCTCGCGTGCGCATGGCTGAAGGGTCGGATCCCGCACCCGGCATCGGCTCGGTCATGGCAAAAGCCGAGCGGATTTTGCCCTCGATGATCGGCATCAGCCAGCGCCGCTTCTGCTCGGCCATGGCGATCTTGGCCAACAGGATCATATTGCCGTCGTCGGGCGCCGCGCAGTTGAAGGCGGCGGGACCGAAGATGGAACGGCCCATCGCTTCATAGCAGACCGCCATGGCGGCAACGTCGAGCCCAAGCCCGCCCAGATCGCGCGGCATTTGCGGGGCCCAAAGACCCGCCGCCTTTACTTTGGCGCGCAAGCGATCGAGCAGCGGCAGCGCGATGTTTTCGTGTTCATTGTAGCTGGCCGGATCGGATTCGAGGGGCAGGATTTCGGCGGCGACGAAATCGCGAATCCGCCGATCGAGGGCGGCGGTTTCGGGCGTTGGGGTAAAATCCATGGCGGCCTCTCTTACAGTGAAAAGCCGCCGTCGACGACGATCACGCTGCCGGTCATATAGCTACCCGCATCCGAAGCGAGGAGCAGAAGCGGCCCGTCGAGTTCGGCCAAATCGCCGATCCGTCGCTGCGGAATGCGGGCAAGCAGTCCGGGGCCTGCCCCGCCCGAGAGATAGTCGTTCGTCATTTCGCTGGGAAAATAGCCGGGGCAGATCGCGTT
>JBGPNG010000028.1:0-9405 GCA_041487395.1 Dongiaceae bacterium | reverse complement strand
TACCGCTCGACCGGCCATATCCTGGGTGCTGCTTCGGGGCTGATCGCGCATAACCGCGGGCGGCTGGGCAAGATTCTGCATACCAAGGATCAGGCCGGCGACAAGGTCCGGGTGCGCGCAGTCTGGGATGGCGAAGAGGAAGCCCGCGAGGTGGGGGAGGAGATCGAGGCACAGCAGCGCCGGGGAATCCCTCTTGGCAAGATCGCGATCCTGGTGCGCGCCGGTTTCCAGACCCGCGAATTCGAAGAACGGTTCATCAAGCTCGGCCTGCCCTATCGCGTGCTCGGCGGCTTGCGCTTTTATGAGCGTCAGGAAGTGCGCGACGCGCTCGCCTATCTGCGGCTCGTTCACCAACCGGCCGACGACCTGGCTTTCGAGCGCATCGTGAACAAGCCGCGCCGGGGCATCGGCGACACGACGCTGCGCCAACTCCATGAGGCGGCGCGGCGACTGGAGCTGACCCTGATCGAAGCAGCCCGCCAGCTTTCCTCCACCGACGAGATGAAGCCGGCCGCAAGGCGCGCGGTCGGTGGCCTCGTCGGCGATCTCGATCGCTGGCGCTCGATGGCGGCAGGATTGCCCCATACCGAGCTGGCCGAAACCGTGCTCGACGAGTCCGGCTATACTGCCATGCTGCAGGCCGACAAATCGCCCGATGCGCTGGGGCGGCTGGAGAATTTGAAAGAACTGATCGCCGCCATGGGTGAGTTCGAGACCCTGGCGGGATTCCTCGATCATGTGAGTTTGGTGATGGAAAATGCCGAGGGCGATCCGAAGGACATGGTCAACATCATGACCTTGCATAGCGCCAAGGGGCTTGAGTTCGACGTCGTCTTCCTGCCGGGCTGGGAGGAGGGGCTTTTCCCCCATCAGCGTGCGCTGGATGAGAAGGGCGTTGCCGGGTTGGAGGAGGAGCGCCGTCTCGCCTATGTCGGCATCACCCGGGCGCGCAAGCGAGTCGAGATCTCCTTTGCCGCCGATCGGCGCGTTCATAATATGCGGCAAAGCGCCCTGCCTTCGCGCTTCGTCGGCGAATTGCCGCGCCAGCATGTGGAGGAGGAGCGCGCGGCCGGTCTGCAAACCATGGCGGAGCCGGCGGTCGCCGCCTTCGGCGGCGGCGGGTTCGGGGCCGGCGGTTGGGGTTTCGGGCATCGGCGTTCGGCACCCTTGATTGAGGGCGAGGCCCGATCGGTCGCAGCAGCGCCCTTGTTTCCGCCGGGTACCCGGATCTTCCACCGCAAATTCGGCTATGGCAGCGTGCTTGCGGCCGAAGGCGAAAAGCTCGACATCGATTTCGACAAGGCTGGCACCAAAAAAGTGATCGCGAGCTTTGTCGTGCCGGCGGAACGGGCGTCGTGAGCGCGCTCTGGACCGTGCGGCCGCGCCTCGATGCCGCGGGTGCTGCAGCGGCCGAAGCCGCACTCGAGCCCTTCGCCGCGGCCTTGTCGCGTTATGAGATCGAGCGCGGCCGGCGCTGGGAGGTCGAAGCGCTCATCGACGGGCGACCCGATCGGCGGGCGATTCGTGCGGCTCTGGCCGAGGTGGGGGAGCCGGTTTTCGCGCCGCTGCCGGGCAAGGATTGGGTGGCGGAAAGCCGCCGTGCCCTGCCGCCCATTTCCGCCGGCCGTTTCTATCTGCGCGGCGCACATATCAAAGGGCCGACGCCGCGCGGGAAGATTGCCCTGCTTATGGACGCAGGTGCGGCGTTCGGCACGGGGCGCCATGAGACGACTCGGGGTTGTCTCCTGGCGCTCGATCGTCTCGCCTGCGGGCGGCGGGGCTTCGCGAACCCGCTCGATCTTGGCTGCGGCAGCGGCGTGCTTGCCTTGGCCGCGGCCAAGCTGTGGCCGGGAAAGGTGCTGGCCGCCGACAACGATCCCGATGCCGTGCGCGTGGCGCGGGAGAACGCGGCGATCAACGGCCTCGCCGATCGCGTCGCCATCGTCAAGAGCAGCGGCTACGGCGCCGCGTCGATCCGCCGGCAGGCGCCCTTCGATCTGATTATGGCGAACATCCTGGCCCGTCCGCTCTATCGCATGGCGGGCTCCCTGGATCGTCATCTGGCGCCCGGCGGACGCGCCGTGCTCTCCGGCATTCTGATGACCCAGGCCGAGATGGTGCTCGACGCCCATCTGCGATGCGGCCTCGTCCTCGACTTCCAGCTCCATCTGGGCGATTGGTCGGTGCTGGTCTTGCGCAAGCCCGCAAAAGCGAAGCGGCGCCCCCGGGGGAAGGGACGCCGCTCGGCCGTCACGCCCCGGGCTTTGCGCCCAGGACGCGTTGTCGTCTCTCGTTAAGCTGCCTTCGGCGAAATACCATTGGCGTTGGCGGGCTTGTTCACCGCCCGGGAAGCCAGTTCGTCGGCCACCCAATCGATATCGCCACGCACGAAGCCGATGTCGCTCAGCATCCGGTTGTCGAGCTGGTTCAACTGCTTATACGCCACGCGCCACAGGTTCCATTGCTTCAGCGGCAGGATGACCTCGGCTTCGAAGCCGCCGTCGAGTGCAGGCGCGACGAACGGGCCCCGCATGGCCGACACCAATCCGGGGATATCCGAACGGGTCAAGCCAATATCGGTCAGCATGCGATCGTCGAGCGCCATCAAATTGCGATACGCCGCACGCTTATGCGCCCAGTTGGCGATCTTGCGGCCGACATATACCACCAGCGAAAGTGCGACTCCTTCGCCCTTTCCGCCGACCGATTCGACCGCGATACGGTCGATGTCCGACGGGCTGAGGCCGATATCCGACAGCATGCGCTCATCCAACATCCGAAGCTCGCGCGCGATCTTCGCGCGGCGCAAAGGACGGAGCAGAATTTCGGCCAACGACTCGTCACGAGCCGGACGACCGGAATCGATCAAACGGGGGGCGATCGCCGCCGGCATAGTCGCATCGGCCGGGACCACTTTCTTGTTGTAAGCGTAGCGGTTCATCTTAACTCTTCCTTGTTGCGGCCGCCGACCCATTGCCGACGACCGTGACGTATTTCAATATAGGAAGGCTGGGGGCGGGGATATAGAGGTTACGCTGCATCGCAGCAATGCGCCGAATACATATCACTAACCATAAATACCCCTATTTCCGCATATCTGCCATATTTAGCGGCGAACGCAAAAGGAACGAAGGATCATGACGGTCGGCGAACAGCCCTATCAGGGCGACAAAGTATTGGCGGGCTTGCTGAAAAAATCGGGGGCAGCCATGGATTTGCGCCAGATTCAGGGGTTGTTGCCAGGGGTCGCCGCGGCCCCGGACGGCGAACATCCGGACGATTGGATCGGCTTGGTGGCACCCACGGCCGATGAGGCGACCCGGGCCCAATTGCGGGCCTTGAAGCGCCGAGTTGCGACCGCCTCCCGCGCCAAGGCTCTTCCAGCCGGGGCGCCTCGCCTTGCTGCACTGCGGTATGAATTGGGTAAGCGCGGTCTGGCCGGCTTCCTCATTCCCCGGGCCGACGAGCATCAGGGCGAATATGTACCGCCCCGGGCCGAACGCTTGGCCTGGCTCACCGGGTTCAACGGTTCGGCGGGGCTCGCCGTCGTGCTGGCCGATCGCGCGGCGATTTTCGTGGACGGACGCTACACGCTGCAGGTTCGTGACCAGACCGATACCAGTTTGTTCGAGCCACTGCATATTACCGATCAGCCGTTCGAGAGCTGGATAGCGGCCCATTTGCCCAAGGGCGGCAAGCTGGGCTACGACCCTTGGCTGCACACATCCGATGGATTGAAGCAGCTACGCAAAATCTTGGCCCAGGCAGGGGGCGAACTCGTCGCCCTCTCGACGAATCCGCTCGATGCCGTCTGGCCGGATCAACCGCCGCCGCCCCTTGCCCCGGTGATTGCCCAGGATATTCGCTTCGCCGGCCGCAGCTCCCAGGACAAGCGCGAGACCCTCGGCCACGCGCTCGGCAAGGACGGTATCGCCGCCGCGGTGTTGTCCGGTCCCGATTCCATTGCCTGGCTGCTCAACATCCGTGGCGCCGATGTGCCGCGCACGCCGTTTGCGCTGGGTTTCGCCATCCTGCACCAGGATGGCGGGGTCGAACTCTTCATGGACCGGCGCAAATTCGCACCGGGCTTGGAGGCTCATCTCGGCAATCGCGTCGCCGTCAATCCACCCGAAGGATTTGGCGCGGCACTCGAGCGCCTTGGCCAAGGCAAGGCCCGCGTGCTGATCGATGCGCAGACGGCACCCTCCTGGGCGTTCGACCGGTTGAACGCCGCCGGCGCCCTTGTGGTGGAGCGCGACGACCCCTGCCTGCTGCCCAAGGCACGCAAGAACGATGTCGAACTGGCCGGCACACGGGCCGCTCATCGCCGCGATGGGCTGGCGGTGACGCGATTTCTCAACTGGGTCGCGCAGACGGCGCCGAGCGGAAAGGTGGATGAACTGACGGCCGTCTCCAGGCTCGCGGATTTGCGCCGCGGCGGTGAATTCTTCCGCGATTTCAGCTTCGATACCATTTCGGGTGCAGGCGCCAATGGCGCCATCGTTCACTATCGCTCGACGAAACGTACCAACCGCCCCCTCAAACTTGGCGAGCTTTATCTCGTCGATTCAGGCGCCCAGTATTTCGACGGCACCACCGACATCACCCGTACCGTCGCCATCGGCATTCCGACGGCGGAGATGGAGGATCGCTTTACCCGCGTGCTCAAGGGCCATATCGCCCTTGCCATGGCCCGCTTTCCCCATGGAACCACGGGCAGCGCGCTGGACGCGCTCGCCCGCTACGCCCTCTGGCAGGCCGGCCTCGATTACGACCACGGCACGGGCCATGGCGTCGGCAGCTTCCTCTCGGTTCATGAGGGGCCCCATCGCATCGCCAAGTTGCCCAACCGCGTCGCCCTTGAGCCCGGCATGATCGTCTCCAATGAGCCCGGCTACTACAAGACCGGCGCCTATGGCATCCGCATCGAGAATCTGGTGACGGTGATCGAGGATCCCCGGAAAGGGGACGAACGGCCGATGCTGGCCTTCGAGACTCTGACGCTGGCTCCCATCGATCGTCACCTTATCGAGAAGAAGCTGCTCACCACCGCCGAGATCGCGTGGCTCGATGCCTATCATGCGCGCGTGCGGGCCAGCCTGGGCGCCGATCTGGACAGGGAGACCGCCGCCTGGCTCACGGCAGTGACGGCGCCGATTTAGGTTCAGGATCTCTCGGTTTGCGTGTCGGCCACATCCTTCGAGAGGCTTAGGATCAGGTCCTTGTGCTGAGCTTGTTGAAGCGGGAGCTTGGAAAGACGGCAACGGCCTGCAATCGGTTACGGCGCGGTCACGTCTCGCCGACCAGCTTCAGCCAGGCGTCTTCGTCGAGCACGGTGAGGCCGAGTTCGGCGGCTTTCTTGGCCTTGGAGCCGGGATCGGATCCCACGACCACATAGTCGGTCTTCTTCGATACGGATTCGCCGACCTTGGCGCCGAGCGCTTCGGCCCGCGCTTTCGCCTCCGGCCGGCTCATGCGAGGCAAAGTGCCGGTGAAGACGATGGTCTTGCCGGCGATGGGCGAATCGCTCGCCGCGGCGGGGCCCGAATAGTCGAGCGCCTTCACCTCGCGTTGCAATTCGTCGAGCACCGCGAGGTTATGCGGCTCGGCGAAGAACCCTGCGATGTCGGCGGCCACCGACGGACCGATGCCATCGATGGAATCGAGGTCGTGGAACGCGGCACTCGCCGGATCCTGGGCCGCGATCATAGCGTGGCGCCAATGGGCGAGAGAGCCGTAGTTCTTCGCCAATAGTTTCGCCGTGGCTTCTCCCACCTGGCGGATGCCAAGGGCGTAGATGAACCGGTCCAGGTCGATTTCACGGCGCGCCTCGATGGCGGCGAGAAGCCTGGCGACGGATTGCTTGCCCCATCCCGTACGCGTTTCCAGTTTCTCGCGCCGCGAGGCCAGGTGAAAAATATCGGCGGGATTCTTGATCAGGCCATCGGCCATGAATTCGGCGACATGCTTGTCGCCCAGGCCTTCGACATCGAAGGCGTTGCGGCTGACGAAATGCTTCAAGCGTTCCACCGACTGGGCGGCGCAGATCAGGCCGCCGGTGCAGCGGCGCACCACTTCGCCGGGTTCGCGGATCGCCAGGCTGCCGCAGACCGGGCAGTGGTCGGGAAATTTGTACGGCCTGGCGCCTTTGGGCCGCGCCTTTTCGATCACGGCGATGATCTGGGGAATGACGTCGCCGGCGCGCTGCAGGATGACCCGGTCACCGATGCGGATGTTCTTGCGCGCGATCTCGTCCTCGTTGTGAAGGGTCGCGCGCGCAACGACGACGCCGCCAACCGTGACGGGTTCGAGATCGGCCACCGGCGTCAAGGCGCCCGTGCGCCCGACCTGGATGACGATGTCGCGAAGTACTGTCTCGGCCTGCTCGGCCTGAAATTTATGCGCGATCGCCCAGCGCGGCGCGCGGCTTACCATGCCGAGACGCTCCTGCCAGTCGCGCCGGTTCACCTTGTAGACGACGCCGTCGATGTCATAGGGCAGTTCGGCGCGCTGGCTCTCGATCTTGGCATGGAAGACGAGGGCCTCCTCGACGTTCCGGCAGAGCCTGGCCAGCGGATTCACGGCGAAACCCCAGGCTTTCAGCTTGCCGAGGAAATCCCATTGCCCATCGCCCAGGTCTTTTGGATTGGCGACCTGGCCTACGGCATAGGCGAAGAAATGCAAGGGCCGGCCCGCGGTGATGGCCGGGTCGAGTTGGCGTACGCTGCCGGCCGCGGCGTTGCGCGGATTGGCAAAGACCGGTTCGTCCGCGGCCGCGCGTCGTTCGTTGAGCTTGGCGAATTCGACCCGGCGCATATAGACCTCGCCGCGCAACTCGATGACTTTCGGCGGATGGGCGCCCTTGAGCTTCTTCGGAATATCGTTCAGCGTTTGGAGGTTCGCGGTGATGTCCTCGCCCACCATGCCGTCGCCGCGCGTGGCACCTTGGACGAAGCGGCCCTCCTCGTAGCGCAGGCTCGCCGAGAGTCCGTCGATCTTCGGCTCCGCCGTGACCTCGACTGAAATCTCCTCGCCCAGCCCCAGGAAGCGCCGTACGCGGGCGAAGAAATCGCGCACATCGGCCTCCTCGAAAGCATTGTCGAGGGAGAGCATGGGCTGCGCATGGCGCAGCTTGGCGAAACCGCCGGCAGGTGCGGCACCCACCGCCTCGCTTGGGCTGTCGGCGCGGCGCAAGCCGGGAAATCGGGCCTCGATTTCCCGATTGCGCCGCGTGAGCGCGTCATAGTCCGCGTCGGAAATCTCCGGCGAATCCTTCTGGTGATAAAGCCGGTCGTGATGGGCGATCTCGCGCGCCAGCCGGGCAAGTTCGGCTTTCGCCTCCGCCTTGGTCAGTTGGCCCACCGGCTTTTCTTGCGCTGCGGTCACGTTGACACCCTCGCGCCGATCAGCCGTTCCGCCGCCGCCCGTGCCTCGTCGCTGATCGTCGCCCCCGACAGCATGCGGGCGATCTCCTCGCGCCGGGTGCCGGCGTCGAGTTCGATGGCGCGGGTCAGATTTGCGCCCTTGGCCGTACTCTTCTCCACCCGCCAGTGATGCTGCGCCTGGGCCGCTACCTGCGGCGAATGGGTCACGACAAGAAGCTGCCGGCTGCGCGCGAGGCGTGCCAGGCGCTCGCCCACCGCCGCGGCCGTCGCACCGCCGATACCGCTGTCGACCTCGTCGAACACCAGCGTGGGAGCGCTGCCCTCGGCGGCGAGCACGACCTTGAGGGCCAGCAGAAAACGCGCCAATTCGCCGCCCGAGGCGATGCGCGCGATCGGCCCCGGCACGCTGCCGGGATTAGTCGCGACCTCGAAGGCGATGCGCTCATGTCCCGTGGGGCCCCATTGCGGCTCGGCCAGGCGTTCGATCACCGTGCCGAAGCGCGCCTTGTCGAGCTTGAGCGGCGGCAACTCGGCCATCACCGCCTTGTCGAGCTTGCCGGCCGTCTTCTTGCGGGCGGCGGAGAGAGCCTCGGCCGCGCCGACATAGGCCAGGCGCGCGGCGGCTTCCGCTTGGGTCAGTTTCGCCAGTGCGCCCGAGCGATCGTCGAGGCGGGCGAGCTGGGCATCGATGCGTTCGGCCAATGCCGCGAGATCGTCGACGCCGACATTGTGCTTGCGGGCGAGATCGCGCAGCGCAAACAGCCGGTCTTCGATTTTCTCCAAGCGCCGCGGATCGGCGTCGAGGTCGGAGGCGAGCCGCGTCAACTGTTCGATGGCCTCGGTGAGTTCGGCTTGCGCCCGGTCGAGGGCGGCGATGGCCGGATCCAGGCGCCCTTGCGCCTTGTCGGCGATGCGATCGAGGCGCCGGCGCGCCTGGTTCATCTGCGCGTCGGCGGCGCGATCGCCGGAAAGCTCGCCCGTCGCCGTCTCCAGCGCCTCGGCCAGTTTTCCGCGATGGAGCATCAGGCTGCGCTGCTCGGCGAGCGTTGCTTCCTCGCCCGGCCGGGGCATCAGCCCGCCAAGCTCATCGGCGGCGTGACGCAGGAATTCCTCGTCGTGCTTGGCCGCGGCGATCTCGGCCTCGGCTGCCGCGCGGGCTTCGCGCTCGCTCTGCCACCGACGCCAGGCGGCGGCCACGGCCGGCGCGTCATGGCCGCCATGGGCGTCCAGCATTTCCCCATGGGTCGCCGGATCGAGCAGGCCATGCTGTTCGAACTGGCCGACGGTCTCCACCAGGCCGTCGCCGATCTGGCGCAGCAGGCCGACGCCCACGGGCTGGTCGTTGACGAAGGCGCGGCTGCGGCCATCGGATCCCAGCTGGCGACGCAGCAGCAAAGTGTCGTCGATGTCGAGGCCCTGCTCGGTGAGAAGTTCCCGCAAGCGATGCTGGGGGGGAAGCTCGAATTCGGCGGTGACGCTTGCCTGGGAGGCGCCTGTGCGCAGCAGGTTCGCTTCCGCGCGCGCGCCAAGCGCCAGGCCCAGCGCATCGAGCAGGATCGATTTCCCCGCACCCGTCTCGCCGGTCAGGACGGTCAAGCCCGGCGCGAAGGCGAGGTCGAGCCGATCGATCAGAACGATGTCGCGGATGGCGAGGCCCAGCAGCATCGCGGGCCCGGGCTCAGAAGATGTTGTTGAGCCAGGAGTCCTTTTTCTTTTCGGGCTCCAGATTTTTGCCTTTCAGCAAGGCGTAGCTCGCCTGATACCACTCGCTGCCAGGGTAGTTGTAGCCGAGCACGGCCGCGGCGGTCTGGGCTTCATCGGTGACGCCCAGCGCCAGATAGCATTCGGTCAGGCGCAGAAGGGCTTCCGGCGTGTGGGTCGTGGTCTGGTATTGCTCGATCACGCGGCGAAAGCGATTGATCGCGGCCAGATACTGCTGCCGAGCCTCGTAATAGCGCCCGACATCCATCTCCTTGCCGGCGAGATGGTCGCGCGTCAGATCCAATTTCAGGCGGGCGTC